>ONXT01000184.1 GCA_900321845.1 uncultured Bacteroidales bacterium
ACGAGGGTTTGCTCATCGGTCATCTCCGACAGGTACTTCATCACGAGGCGGTACTGGGCCCAGCTCTGTAAGACGGCGCCGTTGCCGCCATAGGTGATCAGTTCGTGCGGGTGCTGGGCAACGGCGGGATCCAAGTTGTTCTGGATCATCAGCATGATGGCTGCGGCCTGCCGGCACTTGGCGGGGTACTGGTCGATGGGACGGGCGTACATCTCGTAGTCGGGACGATAGCGGTACATATAGATGCGGCCGTATTTGTGCAGTTCCTCCATAAACTCCGGCGCGAGGGCGGCGTGGAGGGAGGGGTCGAAGTAGCGGAGTGCGTTGCGCAGGGCCAGCTTCTTCTCTGCGGGAGTCAGAATATCCTTACGCTTCGGGGCGTGGTTGATGGTGGTGTCATAAGGTTTCAGTGCGGGCAATTTGGAAGGAATACCCTGCATAAGATCCTGTTGGAATTCTTGTAAAGTCATAGTTTTATTATTGATTTGTTTGTTTTTTTCGTGGTTAAATCTGGTTGTGTGTGTATGGCAAGTGTGGGGCAGTTCAATTAGAAGGTTACACCTTGACGGCTTCTTTCAAAATGGCTTCCACCTTTTCGCGGGCGAAGTGGTAGGATGATTTGAGTGCGCCGACGGAGGTGCCGAGAGCCTTCGACATCTCTTCGTAGGGCATTTCGTCGTAGTAACGGAGTGAGAATACAAGTCGTTGTTTATCAGGTAGTTTGATGATGGCTTTTTGGAGCAGGGCTTCAATACGGTCGGAGGAGAAGTACTTTTCTTCGGCAGCTACATTCAGTAGATGGTCGGTGTATTGGTCGTCGGAGAGATTGAGCGTTTTTTTCTTTTTATCGATGAAAGTCAATGATTCGTTGATGCAAATTCTTGTAATCCAAGTTTTTAGAGAAGAATCGCCGCGGAATTTGTCTAAGTAGCGCCACACTTTGATGAACACATTCTGGGTGATGTCGTTCGCGTCTTCGTGGCCATAAACGTATCTGCGGATGGCATAATAAATATCCTCCTGATACTTTTGCATCAGTAGGGTGAATGCTTTTTCTTTGGTTTTCTCGTCCTGAAAAAGTGCCAGAATCTCCGCATCGTCGGCCATATCGACATTTTTTTGAGGTAGGAGCTATGGGTATTGGTTTATCTGGCGATTGCTTTCATTGCGGCTTCGATGATGTGCGGGGTGTCGAGACCGAACTTGCGCATCAGTTCGTCGGGTTTTCCGCTTTCGCCGAAGTGGTCGTCAACGGCCACCATTTCCACGGGGGCTGGGAGTTTCCGTGCCAAAAGTTGGCAGATGCTGTCGCCCATTCCGCCGTTCATAAAGTGTTCCTCGGCGGTCACCACATGTTTGGTCTTGGCAACACTCTTCAGCACAGCTTCTTCATCCAACGGTTTAATTGTGGCTATATCAATCACTTCCGCGCTGATTCCCTTTTGGTCGAGTTCGTAGGCGGCTTCCATGGCGGGCCATACGAGGTGTCCGGTGGCGAAGATGGAAACGTCCTTGCCTTCGTTCATCACGATGGCTTTTCCGATTTCAAAGGGTTGGTCGGCGGGGGTGAAGTTGGGCACGGCGGGGCGGCCGAAGCGGAGGTAAACGGGACCTACGTATTCGGCGGCGGCCAGCGTGGCCATTTTGGTCTGGTTGTAGTCGCACGGATTGATAACCACCATGTTAGGCAGCATCTTCATCAGTCCGAGGTCTTCCATCATCTGGTGGGTGGCACCGTCTTCGCCGACGGTGATGCCAGCATGGGAGGCGGCGATTTTCACGTTGAGGTTGGAATAGGCGACGGTCATGCGGATTTGGTCATACACGCGCCCGGAAATGAAGCCGGCGAATGCGCCCGCAAATGGGATTTTCCCGCTCAAAGCCAAGCCGGCGGAAATGCCGACCATGTTGGCTTCCGCAATGCCCGTTTGTACGAATCGGTCGGGAAATTCCTTGATGAAATCGCCCATTTTCAAGCTCCCAATTACATCGGCGCATAGTGCGAAAACGTTGGGATTTCTGCGTCCTGCTTCCAATAAGCCCGCACCAAAGCCGGAACGGGTGTCCTTTAAATCGTTACAAGTGATTTTTTGCATAATAAATCTGATTTTGAGGCGCAAAAGTACGATTTTTTTAGGAGAAAGGCGAAAGGATTCTTATAAAAATCCTTATGCATCCACATTAATCACCACTCCCACAGATTTGTACTTTGTGTTCGTCCTAAAATCAGCCAATAGCTCTTCCAGTTTGCTCTTCTTTGCGGAGAGTGTTTCGTCTTTCGGGAATTTGATCCAGAAATCCTTCATGTAGTAGTTTTGGATGCGTGCAACCAATGGAAATTCAGGCCCCAAAACCATTTTCGGGAAGGCTGTCCTCAATGTCTGTGCTAAAATTTGGCATGATTCATTGAGGAAATCTTCGTCTTTGTGCCTTAAAGTCAGTTTGATAAGACGACAAAAGGGTGGATACATGAATTGCTCTCGTTCCGCAATTTGCATTTGGTACATCTTGTTGAAGTCGTTGTTGACAACGAATTTCAAAGCGGGATGTTCGGGTTGGTAGGTTTGAATGACAACGGAACCGGGGACCTCTTTTCTTCCCGCGCGACCGCTGACCTGCGAGATAATCTGATAGGCCCGTTCAAAAGCTCTGAAGTCCGGGAAGTTGAGCATGTTGTCGGCGCTGAGCACGCCCACCACGGAGACGCGGTCAAAATCCAACCCCTTTGTAACCATTTGAGTTCCAACGAGAATATCGGTTTTGTGTTGTTCAAAGTCGGTGATGATTTTCTGGTAAGCGTTTTTTGAGCGCGTGGTGTCCAAATCCATCCGCTGGATGACGGCATTTGGGAAAATCTCCGCCAAGGTGTCTTCGATCTTCTCCGTTCCGAAGCCAACCATTTCAATGTCGGCACTATGGCATTTGGGGCATTCGTGGGGGACTTCAATGGCATAGCCGCAATAGTGGCATTTCAGCAGATTCACTCGCTTGTGATAGGTCAGGGTGACGTCGCAATACTTGCAAGTCGGGGAAGTCTCGCAGGAGTTGCAGAAAAGGCGCAGCGAGAATCCCCGGCGATTTTGGAAGAGAATCACCTGTTCCTTTTGGGCTAATGCGGCTTCGATTTTTTCCAACAGAAAATCCGAAAAAATGCCCGTGACCTTTTTTTGGCGCTGGCACTCTTTCATATTAACTGTCCAGATATCCGGTAGCTTGCTTTGTGCAAACCGTTTTAGCAGCGGAACGTAGCCGTATTTCTTTTGGCGGACATTGTAAAATGTTTCTAATGAAGGAGTTGCACTGCCAAGAAGGACTTTTGCGTGGTGCAGGCTTGACAAAATCAAGGCAGAGTCTCGGGCGTTGTAACGGGGGGCTGGGTCCATCTGCTTGTAGGAGCCGTCGTGCTCTTCATCCACCACAATGAGTCCCAGATTGTTAAAGGGTAGAAGCAGTGCGGAACGGGCACCCAGAATCAGTTGGTATTTGTTCGAGTCATCCCCGGTGATTCCGTGGTTGAGCACCCGATTCCAAATTTCCACCTTTTCATATTCGCTGAAACGCGAGTGATATACCCCGACCTTGTCCCCGAAGTATTTTCGTAATCGGTTGACAATCTGAGAAGTAAGTGCAATTTCTGGCAGCAGGTATAGAACTTGTTTTCCCTCTTTCAGCACCTCATCGATGAGCTTGATGTAAATCTCCGTTTTGCCGCTACCCGTAACACCATGCAGCAAGACCGTTTGTATGTTCTTGAATTGTTGCTTGATAGATTGGAAGGCGTTTTCCTGCGCTTTTGAAAGTTGAATTTCCGAGGTGTCGGATTGGGCGGCGGCATCCGTCAGCCGGCTGATGACAACTGTTTTTTCAACCAGAATATTTTTTTCAATCAATCGTTGCAGGGATGAGGTTGAAACTCGTTCATTATTAGCGAGTTCGCTTTTCTTTATGGCGGTGGAATAATCTTTTACTATGCCATCTTTTCGCAGAATCATCAGAAAAGCAAGAAGAGTTTCCGATTGTTTTTGGGTTCTTTTTGACTTTTCCAAAGAATCAAGCAGGGCGAAAAGTTCGGTTTGGTTGTGTGCGTAAGGTTCGGCCAGGGAGAGGTAAACCTCTTTTTTAGGTTTGTAGATGTCGCGGATTTCCTCTTCTGAAACGACAACCTGCTTTTCAACCAAAGATTTTATGAAGGGAATGATCTTCGGAATCTGCAAAATTTTGGCAAGTTCTCCAATGGCGATGCTTTTGTGATGCAGGACGGTTTCCGTGATTTTCAGTTCAATTTCGTTCAATGTTGAGATGTCGCCATCAAAGTCGGGATGGATTTGCACTTTGGTTTCCCCAGCTAGCTTGAGTGCTGATGGGAGCGCGCACGACATCACTTCACCTAAAGTGCACATGTAATACTGTGACATCCATTGCCAGAGTTGGAACTGCCGTTCCGAAATGATGGGAACATGGTCAACAATATCGGTAATGTACTTGACATTGATGTTTTGCGGCACATGGGTGTGTACTTGCGTGACAATTCCGGAATAGAGTCGGTTTCTCCCGAATGGAACGACCACGCGGATGCCGAAAGCCAATTTCCCTTCCATGCTTTGTGGTACGCGATAGGTGAAAGTGCCTTTGAGTGGTAAGGGTAGGAGAATGTCAGCGAAATAGGTGATTCGTTCCATTTAACTAATTGATAAACAAATAGATGTATTAATTTTCCAAATGGATGTATTCGGCAATTTTATCGCAGGCGCCCAGATTTTCGTGGACGTACTGTGCACAAATTTGGCAGGTCTGTTTGTAATAATCCGGATTGGCTTTGAAGCCGCGTAGTTTGATAATCATCTCTTCGCTCGTAACGATAGAGAAGGCTCCTTTTCGGGTGACTAATTCCACCGCTTCGTTGAAATGGTCATACTCCGGTCCGAAAAACAGCGGGATGCCGAAAACTGCGGCTTCTAATGTGTTGTGAAGTCCGCTTCCGAACGCCCCCCCGATGTAAGCAATGTCGGCATACTTGTAAATCTTTCTCAAAATGCCGATTGTGTCTATGATAAGTACGTTATACTCTGCCAAATTTTTTCCTTCCATTTGGGTATAACAAACCACTTTCTCTTTGCCGAAAAGTTGTTTGATTGATGTAATATGTTCAGGGTCAATTAGATGAGGGGCGAGTACGATTTTGTAGTCGTTTTTGGCAGTTTCAAATACATTATACAGGAGTTCCTCGTCAGGCTGCCAGCTGCTGCCTGCGATGATGAGTTTGGATTCCTGCTTGAATTCGCGCATGAAGTCCAGTTCAGTATTTTTTTGCGCGACGTGATATACGCGATCGAAGCGGGTGTCGCCGGTGACAGCAACTTGCTCTATGTCAATCTGATTCAGCAAAATCTGTGAGAGCTTGTTTTGAACGAAGAAGTAGGTGCATTTTTTCAGTTGTTCAGCAAACCAACGTCCGTAAGGTTGGAAGAAATATTGCTTGGAACGGAAAATTGCAGAAAGATAGTAGAAGGGTATTTTATTGATATACAATTCGTTTATAAAATTGTACCAATATTCATACTTGACGAAAAAGACGGCTTTCGGCTTGACAGTCTGGATGAATTTCCTCGCATTCTTTGGCGTATCCGAGGGTAGGTATGCGAGGATGTCTATGTCTTTGTCGTTTTTTTTCACTTCATAGCCGGAAGGCGAGAAGAAAGTGACCAAAAAGGTCAGGTCGGGGTATTGCTCCCTGAATTTTTGGATGAGCGGTTTGCCCTGTTCGTATTCACCTAAAGAAGCACAGTGAAACCATACAATCTGCTTGTTTTCACATTGTTGTGCAAGATTATTGAAGATTTGTTTTCTGCCACTATGCAATAATTTGGCTTTGTTATAAAACAATGCCGCCACGGAAATCGCGGCGGAATAGAGGTAGATGAAGATGTTGTATAGAACTTGCATAATTAGTAACGGTAAAGCGTTTGGATTTTTCTTTTTTCATAGAGCGGAATAATCCATCCGATTTTAGGGCCGATGAGCACGCTGAATTTCTTGCTTTCGTCTTTTCCCATCAACAGAAAACTGTAGTTCCGGTTGCTTTTGGTCCAGATTTCAGACACTTCGATGCCGGCGAAGAAGCTTGCTACGCGGACTTTTCTCATAAAAATGTAGCCGAAAAATTGTGACATGCAGAACCCGCCCGCGCGTTGGTCGTACCCTTTTTTGTAATCGCCTGAAAGTTGCGAAATCTGGTTGTCGGGGTCGTTGATGCGGACTTTATGCTCAAAATAGCCGAAATTCAGTTTGAGCCAGAGGCCTGAGTTGCGCCATTTGCCGAAGTCGAAAATTTTACCGAATCCGCCGCTGAGATTCCAGTAGCGTCCTTCAAAATAGATGGTTGCTTTCTGACCGTTTCCGTCGATCAAGTCTCCGTTGGAAGTTAGCATGTCTGGTCCCAGAATGGCCTTCTGGTCACGAACTTTTGAGCCGAACAAGTAGTTGAAATCCACGCTGAAAGTCCAGTTCCCGGCCGTTTTGTAGGTGACATCTACTCCGATGTTGAGGTTCGATTTGAAAGTCTCCTTCAAAGTGCCGAATGGGAATTGCCATGCAAAGTTCGCATTCGCCCAAACCATGTTGGTCGCTGTGTCAATTGCATCGTATTTCAATTCAATGTCGGCTTTTTCCTGCGCTTTGGCTGGAAAAAGAAGTCCAATAATGAACAGGACGGAGGCAAACAAGATTTTCTTCATTGCTTTATTTTGAAAGTTGGCTGCAAATTTACACAAAACTCTTCTAATCATTGCGCCATTCTCTTCTTTTCTATTATCCGTTTGGTTTTAGTCTTTCATCAGTTTTTTGTATCGAATCCGCGTTGGCTCGTCGTTGCCGAGGCGTTTTTTCTTGTTTTCCTCGTACTCTGAATAGCTTCCTTCGAAGAAATAGACCTGCGAATCTCCCTCGAAAGCGAGAATATGCGTGCAGATGCGGTCGAGGAACCATCGGTCGTGCGAGATGACCACCGCGCAACCGGCGAAATCCTCCAAACCCTCCTCCAATGCACGCAATGTGTTCACGTCGATGTCGTTGGTGGGTTCGTCCAAAAGCAGCACGTTGGCCTCTGATTTCAAGGTGAGTGCGAGGTGCATACGGTTGCGTTCGCCGCCCGACAACACGCCGGCCTTCTTCCCTTGGTCGGTGCCGCTGAAATTGAAGCGGGAGACGTAGGCGCGGGAATTGATGAGCCGGCCACCCAACATCATCTGCTCATTCCCCTCTGAAATCACCTCCCAAACGGTCTTCTCGGGGTCGATATCAGCGTGTTGCTGGTCAACATATCCGATTTTTACGGTTTCACCCACTTCAAAAGTTCCGCTGTCGGGCTTTTCCAAACCCATAATCAGTCGGAAGAGCGTGGTCTTGCCGGCGCCGTTCGGTCCGATGACTCCGACTATGCCATTCGGCGGCAGAGTGAAGTTGAGGTCGTCAAACAGCAGCTTGTCGCCGTATGCTTTTGCAACATGTTGTGCTTCAATGACCTTTGTGCCAAGTCGCGGTCCGTTGGGGATGAAAATCTGGAGTTTTTCTTCCTTCTCTTTGATGTCTTCGTTCAACAATCTGTCGTAAGCGTTCAAACGGGCTTTCGATTTGGCTTGTCGGGCTTTCGGGGCCATTCGCACCCACTCCAATTCGCGTTCCAACGTCTTCATACGCTTGGATTCCTGCTTTTCTTCCAATGCTAAACGATTGGTTTTCTGTTCCAGCCAGGAAGAGTAGTTGCCTTGCCACGGGATGCCTTCGCCGCGGTCGAGTTCGAGAATCCAGCCGGCAACATTGTCCAAGAAATAGCGGTCGTGGGTGACGGCGATGACGGTGCCTTTGTATTGGTGCAAGTGCATTTCCAGCCATTGTACCGACTCGGCATCGAGGTGGTTGGTGGGCTCGTCGAGGAGGAGAATGTCGGGTTCGGAGAGCAGCAGGCGGCAGAGGGCGACGCGGCGGCGTTCACCTCCCGACAAGTTCTTGACAGGGGTGTCGCCTTCCGGACAACGGAGCGCATCCATGGCGCGGTCGAGTTTAGAGTCCAGTTCCCACGCGTCGTGCTGGTCGATAAGTTCCGTAAGCTCTCCCTGCCGTTCAATCAGTTTGTTCATCTCGTCATCGCTCATCGGTTCGGCGAACTTCATATTCACCTCTTCGTATTCTTTCAGGATGTCAACCACCTCCTGCACGCCCTGCTTTACTACATCTTTAACGGTCAGAGATTCATCGAATTTCGGTTCCTGCGGCAGGTAGCCGACACTGTAGCCAGGCGCGAAAACCACCTCGCCCTGATAGGATTTGTCGATACCGGCGATGATTTTCAACAAGGAGGACTTGCCGGCGCCGTTCAAACCGAGCACGCCGATTTTCGCACCATAGTAAAATGAAAGATAGATGTTCTTAAGAACTTGTTTTTGAGGCGGATACGTCTTGCTGACGTTCACCATCGAGAAAATGATTTTCTTGTCGTCGGCCATTTTTTAATTGATGATTGATATTTGTTTTAACTCTTTCGATGTGCTCCAAAGGAACTTATTCGCTTAAAACTCAGTCTCTTCCTACCCAAACGACTTCATACCAGATGTAGCCTTTGATGATGACTTCTTTAAAGTAAACATTATCAACTTTGAAATAGGCACGGCCGTCGAGGTTGAGGTATTCGTAGGTGCTGGGCAGTTCAGCGATGCGTGCTCCGATAGGAGGTGCAACGACTTGATAGCCATGCTGATTGTGACCGGTGTAAGGTTTGTAGAAGGTTCCATCGTCGTAGTAGTAGTTCACGTCTTGATAAACGATGATAATCGGATGCCATGTGTGGAAGAGGTTATAGGCGATAATTGCACCAAGCGGGGGACGGCAGATGATGTAGCGGCCATCGACATAGCGGCAGAAGTGGCTGTTATAGAAGTAGTAGGGTCTGTTGTTGTAATATACGGGGCGTGCATGCGATGGAATGTGCGTGTAATGGTTACCGAAGCCGTGGCTATTGGGGTGCGTGTATGGATGGTAGCCGAGCTTTTCGTCACCGATGCTTTCACCATTGTTGTTCTTGCCATCGGCGTTGTTTGTACGTGCGGAGGGGGCTAATTGCGGTTTTGCTTCGCCTTTGTCGTTGTACCCGCGCTTTGCGTTGTCGTCTGTCGCTGTAGTGCGGTCAGCGGGAGTTTTGTCGGTTCCGGCAGCAGTAGTGGCGGGAGTTTTGTTGGTTGAGGTGGTAGAAGTAGCCGGAGTTTTGCTGGTTGTGGTAGAGGGGGTGGTTGGTTTTGTAGTGGAATTGTTGTCCTTTGAAGTGCTGTTGTTGTTTGTAGCAGTGGGCTTTTTCCCGGTTTGATTGTTTGTAGTAGTGGGTTTCGTATTCGTATTCGGATTCTTGTTAGTAGTGGTGGAGGTTGTGGCGGGCTTGGAAGTCTGGTGATTGTCTTTTGCCGCACTGTTGTTGTTGGAGGGGCGGGAGGTGCTGGTCGAGTTGTTGTTTCTCTGAATGTCTTGAGCTTTTTGGTAACTGCTGTTGGCTTTGTTGAGTTGCGTGTCGCCTTTCTTATTCTGGCGGTCAGCTTGAGGATTTGTATAGGTCTTGTTTTCAGTGGGCTTTTGCGTAGTGGTTGTTTTGGATGTGCTGTTGTTTTTTCCAGACTCGGTTTTGGAAACTTGAGCTAAGGCATCTGTCGAAAAGCCGATGAGGCAGATGCAGAACAGCATAAGAATAAATTTTTTCATATCGGTTGTTTTTTTATGGTTAATAAATGTCGTTTAATGGCTTGCGAAGGTTCATCATCACAGGTTCAATTTTTTAAAATAGTCGATGGTTTTCAGAAGTCCTTCGCGCAATTGAACGGTGGGTTCCCAATGGAGGATTTCCTTGGCCTTGTCAATGATGGGTTGGCGTTGTGTGGGGTCGTCGGCGACGGCGGGCTGATAAACGATTTTTGATTTTGAGCCGGTGAGTTCAATCACCATTTCAGCTAATTGCCTGATAGTAAATTCGTTCGGATTCCCGATATTGATGGGACCAGTCACGGAATCATCCGTGTTCATCATCCGGATCATGGCTTCAATCAAATCATCGCAATAGCAGAAGCTGCGCGTCTGTTCACCGTTTCCATATATTGTAATATCTTCATTATGAAGTGCTTGCATAATAAAGTTGGATACTACGCGACCATCTTTCGGGTGCATGTTGGGACCGTAAGTGTTGAAAATACGTATCACCTTGATTTTCACTTTGTTTTGACGATGATAGTCGAAGAAGAGGGTTTCGGCGCAGCGTTTTCCTTCATCGTAGCAGGAGCGGAGTCCGATGGGATTCACGTTTCCCCAATACTCTTCGGGCTGCGGATGAAGGTTCGGGTCGCCATAGATTTCGCTGGTGGACGCCTGCAGGATTTTGGCGTTGATGCGCTTGGCCAACCCCAGCATATTGATGGCACCCATCACGGAGGTTTTCACTGTTTTGATGGGGTTGTACTGGTAATGAATCGGGGAGGCAGGGCAGGCGAGGTTGTAGATCTCATCCACTTCCAAGTAAATCGGCTGAATCACATCGTGACGAATCAACTCGAAATTGGGATTTTTCATCAGATGGATGATATTCTGTTTGTTGCCGGTAAAGTAATTATCTACGCACACCACCTCATTCCCTTCGTTCAGTAGTCTTTCGCAAAGATGAGAACCGAGAAATCCAGCGCCGCCCGTTACAAGTATTCTTTTCATAGTTGATTATTTACCGATAGCAAAGTAATCGAATCCATTGGAATGCACCTCTTCGGGGTTGAAGATGTTTCTTCCATCGAAAATCACGGCTTTCTTCATCAGCGATTTTAGTTTGGGGAAATCGACGATGCGGAATTCGGGCCACTCCGTAACCAAAAGGAGTGCATCGGCACCGGTGGCCGTTTCGTAGAGGTTGTTGCAGTAGGTGATGCTGTCGCCAATGCGGCGGTAGCACTCCGCCATGGCGGTCGGGTCGAAGGCTTTCACTTCGCACTCGGCTTCCAACAGCTTGTCAATCAGCGTCAAAGCGGGAGCCTCGCGCATGTCGTCGGTATTGGGTTTGAAGGAAAGACCCAAAATGGCAATGGTTTTTCCCTTCAGGTCGTCATGGTAGTATTTCTTTACTTTTTCAAAAAGAACGCCTTTTTGATGGAAGTTGACATCCTCCACCGCTTTCAGGATTTGCAGAGATTGTCCGTTTTCTTCTGCGGTTTTGATGAGGGCTTTCACGTCTTTCGGGAAGCAGGAGCCGCCATAGCCGATGCCGGGATAGAGGAATTTGCCACCGATGCGGGTGTCGCTGCCGATTCCTTTGCGCACCATATCGACATTGGCGCCCACCCGTTCGCAGAGGTTGGCGATTTCGTTCATAAAGCTGATGCGTGTGGCGAGCATGGCATTGGCGGCATACTTGATCATCTCCGCCGATGGAATGTCGGTGATGATGACCTGATGGCCGTTGAGAATGAAGGGACGGTAAATCAATTCCAGGATTTTGCGTGCATGGTCGCTTTCAACGCCGCAAACCACGCGGTCGGGGTGCATGAAGTCGTTGACGGCACTGCCCTCTTTCAGGAATTCGGGGTTGGAAGCCACATCGAATTCAACCTTCACTCCGCGTTTCGCCAGCTCCTCGTTAATCGTGTTTTTCACCTTTTGAGCCGTGCCAACGGGAACCGTACTCTTGGTAACGACTAACAGATATTTTTTGATATTTTGGCCGATGGTGCGTGCCACGTCCAGAACATATTGTAAATCAGCACTTCCATCTTCGTCTGGAGGGGTGCCGACCGCAGAAAAGACCACTTCTACGTCGTTAATCACGTCCGCAAGATTGGTTGTAAACCGTAATCTTTGATTGTTGATGTTCTTTTCCAGCAGGGCGGGAAGTCCCGGTTCGAAAATCGGGGATTTCGCTTGCCGCAACATGGCAATTTTCTTCTCATCCACATCTACGCAGGTTACAGTAAATCCCATTTCGGAAAAGCATACGCCCGTAACCAATCCGACGTATCCCGTGCCAACGATAGCAATATTCATAGTTGTTATTATTTTTTAGGTTGCAAAGTTACAAAATTTGTCAGTACTCTGCGCTTAATTTTAAAAAGGTGAAAATCAGTAGAGTAAAGCCCAGCATGGAGGATCCTCCGTAACTGATGAGGGGAAGCGGGATGCCGATGACGGGGATTAGTCCGATGGTCATCCCGATATTGATGAAGAGATGGAAAAAGATGATGGAAGCGACTCCGTAGCCGTAGATTCGTGTGAAGTCGGTTCTCGCCTTCTCAGAAAGCACGATGATCCTGATTACCATAGTGAGATACAATCCGATGAGGATGATGCTACCTAAGAAGCCGAACTCTTCGCCGATGCTGCAAAAGATGAAGTCGGTGCGTTGTTCGGGCACGAAATTGAGTTTGGTTTGCGTTCCGTGCAGATAGCCTTTGCCGACAAAGCCGCCTGAGCCGATGGCGATTTTCGACTGGTTGAGGTTGAAGTCGGCGCCCTTCGGGTCCACGCTTTTCCCGAAAATAGTGTCAATGCGTTGACGTTGATGCGGTTGCAGAATTTGTGTGTAGGCAAAGTTGACTGCGAAAACGAACAGCACAAAAGAGCCGTACACAACAAAGTTGCGGATGATTTTTTTAGTGTTTCCATTATTGAAAACACAGGCGACAATCAGCAGCACGGTGAGGCAGGCGATTGCATATAACTCATTGAATTTTATTGTAATAACGAAAACAAAAATGGCTAAAATTCCAAGAAGAATCAGACCGGTGTTGAATCCTTCCCGGTAGAAAAGGATGATGAACGAGAAGAAAACGAGGGCAGAGCCGGTGTCTTTTTGGAGAATGGCGATGGCGGCGGGAATCAGGATGAGCCCGAATGCGAAAAACCACTGCGTGCGGCGTTCCAAGGAGGTTTTCCCTTGGCTGAAAAACTTAGCCAGCATGAGTGCCGTGGCGAATTTGGCCAGCTCAATCGGCTGGAAAGTGAAACTTCCGATTCTAATCCAGGACTTGGCGCCGTTGATGTCGGCACCGAAAAAGACAACCAGTAGAATCAGCCCCATACAGACTATGTAGATGATGCCCGCGTAGGTTTGGAAGATGTTGCTGTCGATGAGCAGAATGATTACTCCGACAACGGCGGAAACCAATATCCAAAGCAGTTGGCGCCCGTAGAAATCGGTGAGGTCGAAAGTGCGTACTTCCGCCAATGCATCGTAGGTGGAGGAGTAGATGGCCAACCATCCGATGAACACGAGCGCAGCATAAATCATCAGCAGATATTTGTCTGCGCCCTTCGTAAATCTCGACTTGTTCTCAATGCCCGGATACATGGCCTAATCTTCGGTTTTGGTTGGTTTATTGTTGGTTTTGATGAAGTGAGTGGAAATCATCCGTTGTTCCAAGTCGGTGCGTTTGACTTCACGGTTGAGGTAATACTCAATGATGAGGCTGGCGATGGGACAGGCGTAAGAGGCACCCCACCCACCGTTTTCAACGAGGACAAACACAGCGATTTGAGGATCTTCGATGGGGGCGAAGCAGGCGAAAACGGAGTGGTCGGCGCCGTGCGGATTCTGTGCGGTGCCTGTCTTGCCCGCAATCGTAATACCGTCAATCTTTGCGCCGGTGGCCGTTCCGTGGAGAACCGCCAATCGCATGCCCTCAATTACGGGGTTGAAATACCTTGATTCGATGCCACTCTCCATCCGTTGCGTGTAGCGCATGTTGGGCGTTTGCTTGTCGCCGATGCAGCGCACCACGTGAGGCCTGTAGTAGTAGCCTTTGTTGGCGATGATGGCGATCAAGTTGGCCATCTGTAGCGGTGTGGCTCCCACTTCGCCCTGCCCGATGCCCATGGAAACGATGTAGTTGCCGTTCCAATGGTTCTTGTATTTCTTGTTGAAGTATTCGACGCTGGGGATGATGCCTTTGGATTCGTATGGAAGGTCGGTGTTGAATTTCTGACCGAAGCCCAACCTTGTGATGTGGTTTCGCCAGGCCTGGTATCCTTCCTGAACGGAGTGGTAGCGGTGGTTGGAGACGGTGTTGTAGAAAGCGCGGCAGAAGTAGGTGTTGCAGGAGTGCTGAACGCCGCTCACCAGATTGGTTGCGCCGCTGTGGTGGCATCCAATTACGTGATTTCCAATGGAATAGCCGCCTCCACAGCTATAGATGGTGTATTCGGTGAGCACGCCTTCCTGTTCGGCAATCAAGCCGTTGGCCAGCTTGAAGGTGGAGCCAGGGGGATAGCAGGCTTTCAGTGCACGGTTGAACAGCGGGAGGTTAACGGAATCGGTATAGAGTTTGGAGTAGTTTTTGCTGCGGCTTTTCCCTACAAGCAGATTCGGGTCGTAGCTGGGGGAGGAGACGATGCAGAGGATTTCCCCTGTTTTGGGCTCGATGGCGACGATACTTCCCTTCTTGCCCTCCATCAGTTTCTCGCCATATTCTTGCAGGGCGATATCCAAAGTGCTCCACAGGTTTTCACCCGGCACGGCCCGCACATCCTCCTCGCCGTTTTTGTAGGAGCCCTGTTCGCGGTTGTGTACATCGACCAAAACCATCCGTTTGCCTTTCTGTCCCCGCAGTTCCTCTTCGTAGGATTTCTCGATCCCACTGATTCCGATGTAATCGCCTAATTGATAATACGTTTCCTCTTTCAATTGCTCTTCCGTGATTTCACCGATATAGCCCAAAATGTGCGCCGCAACGGGAATCGGATAGGAGCGGAGAATACGGCTTTCGACATAGAAGCCGGGGAATTTGTGCATTTTTTCCTGCAAATAGCCATAGTCTTCCTTCGACATCTGCTGTTCGATGATGGAGGGCAGAATTGGAGAATACACCTTGGCCTTTTCCAGTCGCTTGATCAGCTCCTCTTTTTCGATTTCCAAGATGTTGCAAAGGTCGAAGGTATCGAAAGCCTGAATGTTCTTGGGGATGGCCATCAGGTTATAGACCACTTCATTGGCAACGATAAGCGAGTCGTTCCGGTCGTAAATCAAGCCACGGGGCGGGGTGACCATGATTTCGCGGATGGCGTTGGCGGCTGCGCGGTCCTTGTAGGTTTGGTCCACCACTTGCAACCCGAACAAACGAATCACATATACCGCCATTATCAGCAGCATAACTAAAATGATGATGACCTTTCGTTGTTGGAAGAGCGGATTCATTATTTGATGCGTCTACTCAATTCGACAGCCAAGTCCTTGAAAATGTTTTTTTTAGAATCGGAAATTTGGATTTTGTCCAATTCGATGAAGGCTTGTTGGAGGAGTTCCTCGATTTTATTTTCCGTTTTTTCTTTGATTTTCAATTTGTTAAAAATAGAGGAAACGGCTTGGAACTTCTCCTCTTCGTCGAAATCGGTGGAGGAGAAGAGGCGGAGTAGTTCTTTTCGGGAAGATTCATCGGCCTCCTCCAAAGCGCGGAGGTAGAGGTAGGTTTTTTTGTTTTCACGGATGTCGCCGCCGATTTTTTTCCCGAAAACGGCCTTGTCGCCATATACATCCAGCAGGTCGTCTTTCAGTTGGAAGGCGAGACCGATGGAGATGCCGAATTGATAGATGGCCTCCTGCGCTTCTTTCGGGGCATCTGAAATCATTGCGCCGGCTTTGAGGCAGGCGGCGAGGAGCACGGCGGTTTTGAAACGAATCATGTAGAGGTAATCCTCGATGGAAACGTGGTCGCAGGTTTCAAAATCAAGGTCGTACTGTTGGCCTTCGCAGATTTCCACGGAAGTTTGAGCGAATAGTTTGGTGAGTTTCACTACGTTTTCCGCTGAAATGGGCGTGTCAAGCATCTCAATCAGGGCCATATTAGCGAGCGCATCGCCGGAGAGGATGGCGATATTGCCGTTCCACTGCTTATATACCGTGGGCTTTCCCCTGCGGATGGGCGCATCGTCCATAATGTCGTCGTGGATGAGCGTGAAATTGTGAAGCATTTCAAAGGCCGCGGCCGGATAGACCGCTTTTTCAATATCCCCACCGAAGGCTTCAGTCGCCATCAGAACGAGACGCGGACGCAGGCGCTTCCCGCCTTGCGACAGCGTGTAGAGAATGGGCTGGTACAGATTCGCGGGTTCGCGTTTCTCTAAAACCTTTGCAAAAAGCTCCTCAATGTTTTGCTTCATCTATCTTTCGTTGTTAAAAATCAATCAATCGTTCAGTTGTTTTGTTCTCACTTCTTCCTGCTTCAATATGGCTGCGCGGTCGGCGGTTTCAAATTGCGGTTTCACCTCAATGTCCGTCCACAACTCGTTCTCATTGCGCAGTTCCACATTGTCGGTCAGCAGCGAAAAAGAGTAAGCCGCACTGTCGGAATCTTCCAAAGTTGAATTTTTTATCAATTGATAAACTTCGTTAAGATTCTGATAACTAATTAATTGGATGGAAAGATTCTCGCTTTCCACATAGAAGTTGAGCGTAAACTCCTCGTCTTGGTCGTTGGTGCAGCGTTCCAACAGCGAGATCAGGAGATTGGCGGCGGAAGAGATGACGCCGAATTGGTTCTCCAAGTGGAACTTGTCGCAGAGGTTCTCTACGGCTCCGAGCGCTCTCGTCTGCGCATCTTCTAACGTAAGTCTTTGTAATTCAATATTGTACATATTGTTCTGATTTATTCGATGTTATAAAAATATTGGTTGACTTTTTCTTTGTAGTAATAGTTCAGGTTGGGCGGAATGGACTTCAGCATCTCGGTCTGCTGCTGTGTTTTTTTGTCGGTGTTCCACTCCTTGGGCGGATTGGGGTTGATGATGTCGCGCCCTTCGGTGCTTTCGCGTTTTTCTTCCTGTTCGCGCTGCTGTTGCGCCCGTTCGCTTTCCAACATCCGGGTCTCTATTTTCTTTTGCCGGTTGATGGTTTCCGTATTGATGATGCGGTTCACGAGTTCCTTCTCGGTCTGTTCCATCTCTTGGATCATCTTCTCGATGGACTTGTCACCCACGCCGTTTTCCGACTTCAGTCCGTCCTGATACTCCTGCATCATCCGGCGGATGGCTTCCTGCTGGGCGGCCATTTTCGCGAGTTGTTCGCTTATCGACTGCCCTTGTTGCCCTTGTCCTTGCTGTTTTCCCTGTTCCATTGAGCGTTTGAGGGCTTCCATCTGGCGATTGAGTTGCTGTTGCAGTTCGCGGGCGGTTTTGGCGGATGGCTTCTTCCCCTGTCCGCCGGGCTTGCTGCAGGAGCCGTTGCCGCTCTTCTTGTTCTTGCAGTTTTTGCACTCGTTCTGCTTTTGTTTCATGTCGTTCATCGACTCGGCGAGCATCAAGGCGAGGTTGTTCATACTGGTCATGGCAAACTGCTGCTGGCTCATCGCATTTTGCAGCCGACGGTTGGAGATGGAAGAGATGGAACTTTCGATGTAGTTGTCTATTTTGCCCACTTCGCTCAGAATGAAGGGTTCGACGGCGGACTGGCGATGCGCCAGCGCGTCAAGCGAGTCGGCAATCATCTGCATGTTGTCGCGGATGTTGTGCTGGGCACGCATCACGTCCGTCAATCGCGCAGATTGCGGGGTGAGCGTCTTCAGCGTGGTGATGTTGCTCTCTTGATTGAACGAAATCTGAACCAGATTGTCCAGAATCTGGCGGATGGACTCGATGTCTTCCGACAGGTTCTCCTCTTCGTTTTCCAGCATGTTCTGCTCCATCTCATCGGCCATCTGCTCCATTTTATCGCCCGCATCTTGCTGGCTTTGAGAGGCTTTGCTCCGATTGTTCTTGTTGAGCGCATCCTTGCTATCCTTGATGTCCTGATTGATTTGCTGCTGAAGTTTGTCGGTATTGAGCAATTTGTTGGGATCTTCCAACTCCTGGTTCAACTTTTGCAGCTCCTTCAAATCGTTTTTGATTTTATTGAATTGATTTTCAATATTTTGCTGTTTCTTCAATGCCTCTTCCTTGTTGAGTGCCTTCGCTTCGGTCTCTTTGGAAAGCATTTTCTGTTCTTCCGATAGCTTTTTCGTCTGGTCAATGATGTCGTTGTACTTTTTTTCAAACTCAAGTTGCTTGTACAGAGAGAGTTGCTGGTCGAGCGATTTGTTCAGCTCCTCGGTGCTCAACTTCATGTTCTTCATCTGGTTCTGAACATCCTCTTTCTTGTTGAGCTGGTCCATCATATTCTGCATCTTTTCCAGCATCTGCTTCATCTCGTCGGAAAGCACCTCATTGAAGCGTTTTTGCAGCTCTTTTTGTTTTTCAATAATACTTTCAGGAATGTTTTTGTATTGATTTTCAATGGCATTCTGCTGCTGTTGATTCTGTTTCAGCTCATCAATCTGTTTTTTCAGTTCCTGATATTGCTGCATCAGATTTTCGAGCTTCTTTTTGTCTTGCCACGTAAGTTCCTTGTTTTGAAGCATTTGTTCTTCCAATTTGGAGATGTCTTTCAACAAATCCTTGGATTCTTCAATGAGGTTTTCGAGGTCGTCTTTGGTACGGGAACTGCTCTTTTCAATTTCGGCATCGATTTCCGCTTCGGTTTTCACTCGATAGACTTCGTTGGTGGTGCGGGCGGCTTTTGCACCGTTAACTCCGTCATTATCAAATACTTCAAAATGGTAATCCAGCCGGTAACCCGGTTCCAACTGTAAGGCCGTTGCATCGAAATAGTAGTAGAAGTCCTGCACAGTGGCCTGCGGGTTGATATCGATGTTGACGGTTTTGTTGACTTCGAGGGCGTGGTCGTCTTTGTCGTATTTGGTATAGACGAAGCGGGCGCGTGTGAATCCGTAGTCATCCTTGATGTTTCCCTTGAAGTAAATGCGGCCGGGCAACACGGAGTCGGCTTGGCTGACCACTGAAATTTCGGGGTATTGGTCTGCGATTACGCTGATGCTGTGCTTGAGCGTGTCCTTGCTTTCGCAGAATTGGTTTTTGTTGGTGATGGCATAGTCGAAGGAGGTGCGGGCGACCTTCGAGATTTTGTAAATGTCTTTGTCAGTGCTGATTACCTCGGTTTTGTCAGGTAGAATGAACGAGAGATTCCGGGTGTTTTTGGTGTAGAAAGCCCATGTGATTTGGGTGCCGTCGGGGATGGTGACATCGCCGTTGTTATCTACCGTCTCGTCGTTCTTGTGGAGGTAGGCGGGGTAGTGCAAAGTCATTGAATAGCTGATGATGACGGGCTTCGGAAGTACTTTCAGCGTGTATTCAGGGGAGGTCACCTCGTCAGTGAAGATGTTGAAGTCGGTGTTGGCCTGAAGATTTTTGAAGGTGTAGGTGAAATGGATGTTGTCGGCTTTTGCAAGCTGGTATTTCTTGTTGCCGATGGCGATATAAATCGCGCTGGGAGTTTCTTCGCCATTGACTTTGACGCGCAGCACGAACTCTTCGTTCTGGAAAGTTTGAAGCTTATCGTTCTGAATGTCAAATGAATAGGGTGCGGGTTTTTCGTAGTAGGTGTTGTAATGGATGATTCTTTCGGAAGATTGGGTGAACACTTCGCTTTTTACGGCAAAAATGACGATAAAGAGCAGAATCGGAATCAAAGCCCATTTGATGTATTTGGCCGTTTTCTTGAATGGGATGGCTTTGTTGAATTGAAAAGGCTTGATGGTGTCGATTTTGGTGTCGATTGCCTTGGAGAGAAGTTCAAGGCTGGCGTAGTCGCCACTTTCAATCATTTGTTCCAACTGAAAGATATTCAGCAGTTTATCATCTATTTGCGGGAAATGTTTGCCGATGATTTCAGCGATTTGTTCGTTGGTGAGCTGCTTGCCCATTCCCAACAATTTGGCCAGCGGGATGGCGATGTAGGCGATGAAAGTGGCACCGAAGAGGGCGATGTAGGAGAAGAAGAGTGCGGTGCGGACGGTGCTGTTGAAGTAGGAGAAGTACTCCAACACCGCGTATGCGATGAACACGAGAAGCGTGATGATGACAAACAGGATGGCACCCTTCAACAATTTGTTGAGGTAATACTTGCGGATGAACTCGCGAATCTTCCCGTGAATGAATTCCCTGTTACTGTTCATTTTCCTGATGTTCTTGGAGCCATTTCAAATTGTAGAAAGCCCCTTTTTGGTTCTTGAAGTAATTGTGGAGCATACGGTTATCTCCGTACCGTTTCTTGAGAAAGAAATAGCGGTTGAGGCCTTTGCTCATTTTGTTGAGTTTCTTTCTCTTGGCAAAAACTTTGGCCTGGCCGTTGTTGTCTTTCCGTTCTTTGCGCGACATTTGCATCTCGTTGATGAGCAAATCGGTGAAAGGCACTTGCACGGGGCACACCTGATCGCAGTTGCCGCAAAGAAGCGTGCTTTTGAAGATGTTCCCGGCGAGGCGCTCTTCCTCGAAGCAGTTCGCCTTTACCAAATCAATGGGCGACTGTTCTTTGGTGTAGTGGTAAACCGGGCAGACGCTCTTGCATTTCCCGCAGCCGATGCAGTAGAGGGAATTGCGTAATTTGCTGTCGGACAATATCTTGGTAACGCCATTGTCGTAGAGGAAAACGTGAATCTGTACTTCTTGGCTTTCAAATTCGTCCAAGCCCACGATTTTGCTCTTTTCAATGCGCATGAATGGTCGGTTGATGATTTTCACGTCCTCGGGAAGGAATTTTTCGGTCTGATAGTAGGAGCGCAAGTAGAGAATGGTTTCCAATTCGGAAAGTTTGTTTACTAACTTGCTGATATCCAATATGATGAAAATGTTGGAAACGAGATTGAAGCAGTTTTTGCAGTTCTTGTTTAGCAGTATGAGGGAGCCGGTTTCCACCACGCCGAAATCTGCCTGCGTGACAAGGATGTTGGCGTTTACCTGGCCATTTTCGAGTTCGGCCACGGAGATTTTCTGTACGACCTTTGTGTTGTTGAAATTTTCCGGGATTTTGGGGATGTCGAAGCAGATGCGGTTGTAGAGTTTGTTTGGGAAAAGCCCGAACATCATACTGACGAGATCGTCTTGGGTGGAGGCCCAATAGACCTTGAAGTTTTTGCCCATCAGTTTTTTCTCGAAGGCGGGGAGTTGGTTTCCCATATCTTCGATATAGGAATGGCGGGCGATGTAGGCTCGCGTCTTAATAAACTCCATGTCAACGTTTTGAGAAATTTCCATGGCTATTGGATGTTAATTTTGCGGACTCTTCTTTCGTGGCGGCCTCCTTCGAAGGGGGTGTCGAAAAAGGTGGCGATGAGGTCGAAGGCGGTGGCTTGGTCGATGAAGCGGGCGGGAAGGGCGAGCACGTTGGCATTGTTGTGTTGACGGGCGAGGGCGGCGATGTCGTGGTTCCAGCAGAGTGCCGCGCGCACGTTGGCATGCTTGTTAGCGGTGATGGCGACTCCGTTGCCGGTTCCGCAAATCAGGATTCCACGAGCGGTATCGTCCTTGGAAACCGCATCGGCCAACGGATGTGCAAAATCCGGATAATCAACGCTTTCCGTTGAAAATGTCCCATGGTCTTCCCACTCGAAACCATTGGAAAAATGTTGTTTGACGGCTTCTTTCAATTCATATCCGGCATGGTCGGAGGCAATATGTACTTTCATAAAATGCGCTTTTTTACAAAACTTGCAAAAATACAAATTTAATCGGCACAAACCAAGCCGAAAATGAGGTTTTTTGAAGAAAAAGTTTGCGTCACTTTCCTCAAAAAAATCCTGGAAAAGATGTCAATGTCTATTTGTGCTTTTTCATGGCGCTGCTCTTGCTGTAGCGCGGTTTCCCGGTGCCCAAATTGGAGCGGTAGCGCATTTTTTTGTACTGTTTGGTCACTCCGTCGTCCTTCAGTGCGTCGTTGGCGGTGTTGCTGCGTGGATTTCCGCCCCTAACTACAGGAAAATCAAACTGATAGCTGACGCCAATCACGGTGTTCCAAACACCTTCGAAACTGCGTTCGCCCAGAACCACATCCACATAGTCGGAGGCAATCCAAGTGATGCCGGTTTCCAAGAAGATGCGCAATTCCGGAATCGGACGGAAACTGCCGCCAATGCCGACGGGCATGCCAAAAGTGTACCGATAGCCCTTGGGTTTGGGCGCGGGGCTCAAACTGGAGTAGATGGTCTCGTAGTTGTCGGGATAGGTGCGTATTTCTCCGGTTCCCGTGTCCCACAATGTGCTGCGGAAACCATACAGCCCGAAGCCGATTTTGGGATAAACAGCCCATTTTGTATCCAAATTGCACATCGATAGAATGTCTAACGTGTTGGAAATCACGATTTCGTTATTCAAATAGGACTTGAATTCCCGTGAGGTGTACTTGTCTTTGCCGGATACGTTGGCCAACTTGAATTCAACGGCCAAAGTCCAGAACGGGGTCATTCTTTTGCCGAAATAGCCTCCGATGACAAAATGTCGGTTTTTATAGAAGGAAGCTTGGAATGGTGTGGCGGGAAAAATTTTGTTGGTGTTGTCATTTACATCGCCAAAAAAGGAGTTCACGCCGAAATCGACGCCGCCTTCCCAAGCTTCATAGTAGTGGTAGAAATAGTAGTTATCTGTTTGAGAATGAAGCGGAAAGGTGATGACAGTCAAAAGTATGATGAAGCAAAGCCGACTTGTTTTCATGGTTTTTTAAAATCCGTTGAGGGGTAAATAAATGGTCGGCAAAAGTAACAAAAATCCTATAATTATCAGGATGAGGATGAAAGGAAAAATAAATTTTGCCCATTTGGCGTAGGGGACGCGGGCGATGCCGAGGGCACCGATGAGAACGCCCGATGTGGGGGTGATCATATTGGTGAATCCGTCGCCGAATTGGAACGCGAGCACGTTGATTTGGCGGGAGATTCCCATCAGGTCGGAAAATTCCGCCATCATGGGGATGGTGAGTGCGGCCTTGGCGGAGCCGGAAGGAATAATTAAATTCAACAGGTTCTGTATCAAGTACATACCGCCTACTGCGCCCTCTTTTCCGGTGTCGGCCATCAGGTTGGATGCGCCGTAAAGGATGGTGTCGATGATTTTCCCATCTTGCAGAATGATGATGATGCCGCCCGCGATGCCCACCACCAAGGCGGGAGTCAGCATATCGCCGCACCCTTCCAAAAACTGGCGAATGAGTTGGTCGAAGCGGGTGTTGAAGGCAAGTCCAGCAGCTAAGCCCATAGCGAAGAACAGCCCGGCAATCTCACCCACATACCAGCCGTATCCCAAGACGCCCACCACCAGCATGACAATGGTGAGCAACAGCAACGTGAGAATGAAACCATGTACGGATTTATACGCGGCGTAAAATCCCAACGCAATGTAAATCACTGCAATAATGGGGAAAAGAATCAACTCGTAGTGCCCGTTTCCAATGGTGATCTGCGTTTTCGGGAAGAAGAAGGCGAGGAAAATCATCAGCCCGGCAACCACCCCGTAAACCACCCATGTGGCAACCGTTGACTTTTGCGGTTTCACCTCTTCGTTCTTGACCACCTTGTCGCGCCAATAGGCGTCCAGCTCGTACATGAATGACTTTTGGGGATTCTTCTTGACTCGGGCGGCGTAAATCAGGGTGAAGACGATGGCGATGGTGGTGAGGATGAGCCAGCAGAGACAACGGTATTCCAATCCGGAGAAGGGTTGCAGCCCTGAGAGCCCCTGCGCGATTCCAATGGTGAACGGGTTGAAGATGGCGCCGGCAAAGCCTACATGTGCCGCCACATAGCACATCAGCACGCCCGTGATCGAATCGTAGCCCATGGAGATGGCCAATGGCACAAAAATCACCATAAACGCCAGT
>ONXT01000077.1 GCA_900321845.1 uncultured Bacteroidales bacterium
AACGCCAGTGTCTCTTCGCTCATTCCGAAAATTGCCCCGAATGCACTGAACATCAGCATGATAAGAATGATGACGAGGTTGTTTACCCCGATGGCTTTCATCACTTTGTTGTGCTGTAGTTTTTCCGTGAATCCTAAGAATGAGTAAATCCCGACGTTGATGGCATTGGTGGTATTAAGCACCCAGAAGGCACCCCCAATCATCAGAATGAACACGATGATGTTGGCTGCTTTTTGGAAGCCGGCGTAGAAAGCCGTGAAAATCTGCCACGTCTGCGGTTGGCTATCTACTCGATGATAGGAATCGGCAATCACGTTGCCCGCATCGTCGCGCACGAATTCCCCGCCTGGTACAATCCAAGTGAGTATCGCACAGGCAATTACAATGCAAAAGACAATTGTAAAGGTATGGGGTATTTTGAATTTAGAAGCCACGTTTAGTCAACAATAATCGGTTATTTGATCGTTCTGAACATCTTGCTCCAGCGGATTTTGCCGTCGCCCCATTGCTTGAACTTGTCAAGCGATAGCCATACGAGGACGGGTTTGCCCACGATGTGGTCTTCGGGCACGAAGCCCCAGTAGCGGGAGTCGGCGGAGTTGTGGCGGTTGTCGCCCATCATGAAATAGTAGTTTTGTTGGAAGGTATAGGAGGTGGCCACTTTCCCGTTAATGTAGATTTTCCCGTCCGCCACTTTCAAATCATTCAATTCGTAATTGCGGATGATTTTATCGTAAAGTACGATGGTTGAATCATTTAACTCAACGGTAACGCCCTTTTGCGGGATGACGAGCGGACCGAAATTGTCCTTGTTCCACGTGTAGCGGGGGTCGTGCGGGAAGATGGCGGCATCATAGTCGTTTCCATCCATGCGGCATTTGAGTTTGTGCCCCATTTTTTCGATAGATGTTTTTTGTTCATTGTTCAAACAGTAGATGCCGTAGGTCATACTGCCATCCTCTTCGTTGATATTCAAGTTCTTGAGAGCTTTCTTGGAGAGCGGAACGTCGCATTCGTATGAGAATTGCATGTTTTTCGGGTTCTCGGCGGCTTTGTCGTTGATGAAGAGTTGCCCGTTTATGACGGCTAATTTGTCGCCCGGCAACCCGACGCAGCGTTTCACGTAGTTTTCGCGTTTGTCAACGGGGCGTGCTTGTACGGTGTAGATTTTTTTCACCACCTCGCGTCCAAGGCCGGGGTGGTAGGGCTGGTTCCCGTATTGAGCGCGTATGCCAGCCATCTCTTCCGGTGCGTAGCGGCGGGCGATCATCTCTTTTTCGGCATCCGTCGCATTCGGGTTGAGGATGGCTTCAAACTCGCGCACAATGGCATAGTAGCTCTCTGCCTGCCGCTCCAGCGCCACGGTGTCGCCATCGGGATAGTTGAAGACAATCGGGTCGTTGTTTTTCACTTTGTGCAAAGCGGGGAAACGGTAGTAGGGGAGTTGTACCCAATCCACAAAACTGGGTGTCTGTTTGGTTCCTGCCAGCGTGTTGTGCATGAACGGCACGGCGAAAACGGTCTGCGGGACGCGCCCTCCGAAGTGGAACTTGCTCACGGCGAGGTAGTCGCCCACCATCAAGGAACTCTCCATCGAGGAGGTCGGGATGGCATAGAGTTCAAAGAGGAAAGTGCGGAACAGGAA
The DNA here is from genome assembly GCA_900321845.1 of uncultured Bacteroidales bacterium. Taxonomy (GTDB): domain Bacteria; phylum Bacteroidota; class Bacteroidia; order Bacteroidales; family WCHB1-69; genus UBA1756. The sequence continues at coordinate 1,646 of ONXT01000077.1, forward strand.
AGCGGCGGCCACGGCGAAAATGATGGCATCGCCCCACTCGCGCAACGTGCTCTTCTTGAAAACCGGCAAATCCTTGTACGCAGTCAGTGTCTCCTTCTTGGAAAAACCCAGATAGGGCAGGTAGATGAAGTTGAAAAAAGTACCTGGAACCAAAATCAGGTAACTGGTCTTTTTGAACAGACGGATGGTCTTCCAAATCATCATGTAGCCCATGAAAATGTTGAGAAACGGTATCAAAAGCAGAATCATCCACCACCACGGGCGGTCCAGTATCTGGCGGAGCCAAATCCATGAGCGATAGATCGGAATGACGGATTTCCAACCTTTTACACCGGCTTTTTCAAAAATGCCCCATAAACCGATTTGAAATCCGATGTATTTGATTATCAGTATGATATAAAATGCAGTAAGGGAAATTTTTATCATTTGTTCTTGCTTTTTAAATTCTGAATTTCCTGATTGATGAAGGCGGTTTTCTTCTGTTGAATCAGCATTGTGCGAACACTTTCAAAGTATTCATCGTTCTCTTCGGCTGTCTGTTCCGATTTATAATCAAGAATGACAATGAGATAGCGGTCGTTGCCGATGGTTTGGTCAAAGCAGAGAGGCAGTTTGTTCGCCTTTTGTGCATTGAAATCAATATCCACTTCTGCTTGAATGTCGTCCCAGAAGAGCCATTTGTTGTCTTCAATGAAGTATTCTATCGTGTCGGCGCAAAGCGTTTCAATTTGCGCTTTCTCGTTGGTTCGTCGGGTATCGTCAAATATAATATCCTTGATATCCTGCAAGATAGGGGAGTTTTTGTGGAGTTTCACGTAATTCAATTTCACGATTTCTTTCTCCACAATGTCGTTTCCAGCAGTTTGTCGGATGACTTTTCTCACCTCGTCGTCGCTCACTTTGAATTGCTCGGGATTGGATGTTGTTTTTTCAAAGTATCTCTGTTTCAATAACATCCGCCGATAATTAGCGATTTCCTGGTCGAAGTTTTTCTCTTTGGGTGATAATTGTTTTTCGGCTTCCGCCAGAATGAGTTCTTCGGTAATCCAGTCGTCAATCACTTTTTGCGATAAGAGGGCGCTGTCTTCGGCGGACAGACCGTCGGGCATTTGGGCGCGGACTTCCGACAGGTACAGTTTGTGCCGGTTCACTTCCGCAACGACTTTGTCGTCGCGATAGCAGCCTGACAATAATAATACAATTAGTAGAGATGTGATGAATCGCATCCCTACTAATACTTTATGGTCGGATATTTTCAAAAGCCCCACTCTATTTTTTCAAAAGTTGAGAAAATACTTTTTCGTCAACGACAGGATTGTATTTTTTGCGCAGTTCGGAAATCCATTTTTCGTCTAAATACTCCTGATAGTCGGTGATGACGATGGCGCGGATTTCGCTAAGCGGTTTCACTTCCTGTGTATCGGGATTCACGTAGTTGGCCTTGTTCATTTCGTAGAAATTCTCGAGGCCTGTGGAATCCTGGACGGCGGCGGCCCAGACTTTGGAGGTGTTGATTTCGTACAATACCATTCCGTCGTGGAATTCCTTGACTAAATCCCTCAATTCAGGGTACTTGTCCATCAGGCGAGAATTCTCATAAGCCATCAGTTTCTTTTGAAGATATATGTCGAAGCGTTCCTCCAAGAAGGGAAGGAATTCGTTTCGGGAGAGGTTGATGCCGCGGTAACGTTTGAACTCCTTGGCATATTCCTTGGCGGTGATGGTCTGGTCGGCGAAAGTTGCCATCGGTTTCAGCTTATCGATGCCCTTGGTGTTTGACATGTCGGCATCTTTCATTTGGAAGAATTCATCTGGCATGTTCTTAAGGAAGAACTTGATGGCTTTTTCGCGGCCGCTTTCATTGTAATTGTACTCTTTTTTCAGTCGGTTGATGAAGGCGTCTTTGCTTTTGTGGGAACGGGAATCTCTTTCGCAGCGGCTGCGAATGTTGTATGCCATGTCTTCATCAATGACTACGGGCTTGATTCCTATCAACTTGACAATATGCCATCCGAATTGGGTGTGAAGCGGTTCGGAAACCTCGCCCTCTTTCAGGTTCAGGATGGCTCTGACGAAATCGCCTTGACGGCTGTTGAGCGCGAAAGGCTCTTGCATTCCGCCCTTTTCAATGGAGTTCTTGTCATCCGTGTATTTGGCGACAAGGGATTCAAAATCAACACCTCGCTTCAGACTGTCTTGGATTTCGGCGAGTTTTTGGGCGGTGGGTATAGATTTCGTGACACCTTTAGCCAACGAGTCGGTGATGAAAATCTGGGCGATGGTGATGTCCTGGATGGCGGGGATTTTATCCACTACTTGGATGAGGTGGTAGCCGAATTTGGTACGGACGGGCATGGAGATCTCGCCGACTTTGGTGTTGTAGGCGGCGGTTTCGAAAGGATAAATCAGGTCAAAAACGGTGAAATAGCCCAAATCACCTTTATTGCCGTGGTGCAGACGGTTGGTTTGTGGGTTCACCATATCGCGGGCGGAGGGGTCATCGGAATACTTGACGGCGGCATCTGCGAAAGAGATGCTTCCATTTAAAATCTCGTTGCGAATGGAAATGGCTTTCTGATAGGCGCTCAGCGTGTCTTTCGGTGAGGCGTTCTCGCCGCAGTTGATAAGGATGTGGGAAGCGCGGATGTTCTGTTTGGCCCTGTCAATCGCCTCTGACACCAACTCTTCGGTAACTTCCTTGTCTATAAGGAATTGTTGTGACGACTGCTTCTGATAGGAACTCAACTCCATCTTGAATCTTCTGGAGGTGTCCAACTGGAGGGCGTTGCCTTCCTGAACTTTCATCTTGAAATTGATGTACAAATCCAGATACTCGCGGAGGCTGGCTTCCGAAGCGGTGTCCAGCCGGTTGTTTTTCTCGTATGCTTTTAAGAATTCATCGGCGGTGACATTCTCCTCGCCGATTTTAACTAGAATATCCTGTTTGCTCTGCGCCTGCATAGAATTCAAGCAAAATCCGAACAGGAAAAGGACAATCCCAAAAAGTTTCTTCATGTTATCGTATAGTTTCGGTTAAACGTCGGTGCTAAAACGAATAATGGCCTTGTTTAGTATAAAGGAACAAAATTCTTTTCCAAACAAGGCCAGGTGGTTTTGCTATTAGCTATTAGCAGTTTAGCTGATAGCTATAGAACGATGATGGTGCCATTCAAGGCGTATTTCTTCTTCTCGGTTTTAGGAGTGGCAAAAGCCCGCCACGAGAACACTTGGTTGGCAGCGACTTTTCCGTTGATGATGCCGTCCCAGTGGAAATGCGGGTCGGTGGAGTGGAATACCAACATGCCCCAACGGTCGTAAATCCAGATTTCAAACTCCGACACGAGCTCAACTCCATACATGTGGAACTGGTCGTTCATTCCATCGTCGAAGGAGGCGGTGATGCAGTTCGGGAAATAAAGGTCGAACGGGCATCGCAGGATATCGATGGCCGTGTCGGCTTCGCAGGCACCGTCATACGCCTTGACACTGTATCTGCCGTAAGCGTGGATTTCGATTTCCGCAGAGGTCTCCCCTGTGTTCCAACGGATATTTGGGGCGTTTGTGGTGGCTATGAGGGTAGTGATGCCATCGTCGCAGAAGTCGGAGGTTTGTTCCACGCTGATGCTAATGGCATCTTGTAGCCGGATTTCCACGGAAGAGCTGCCAACGCAACCTGCTTGGTTGGTGACAGTAACGGAGAATAATCCCGGTTGATGGGCGTTAATGGAGTGTGAGGTTTCCCCAGTACTCCACATGTATTGCGGGTTTGTGCCGGTTGTAGCCACGGAGGGCGAGAGCAGCACGGGGAACTCTTCCATACCGCACAATACCTTGTCGCTGCCCAAGTTGACGCTGGGAACGGGCGATACAATGAGGTGGAGTTCCAAGATGCTGTCGCAGCCGCCTGACGTAGCGAGGGTGTCGTAATAGATACCGGGTTGACTGTAGAAGTTGCCGTTCATGAAGTAGCTTTCACCCGGGCAGATGGTGTCGTAAATCGGAATAGGATCTTGCGGGATGAACGACAGGTGTAGTTCAATGACCGTGTCGCATTCCGAACCAGTGGTCAGCGTGTCCAAATACACACCTGATTCCGTGAGGATCCGTCCATAAAAGTCGTAGGTGTTGCCTTCGCAGATGCTTTCATAAACCGGGATCGGGTCTGGCGGGGGAATGTTGACAATGGTGAACAGGGTGTCGCCCAAGCTGGAAAGACATCCTATGGTAATACCCGAGATATAGGCTGTTACGCGATATTGTCCATCACTTGGGTAGAGGTGGGAGACGGGATTGCCTACTTCAGAGGTACCGTCGCCGAAGTCCCAAATGATATCGCCGAAATCCCCATCAACCTGCAGCTCAAAGTCGATGTCTCTATTGGCGCAATATTGTTGGTTCTCGGGGAGGTCTGCTACATTTACCTCATTGACGAACATTTGTGGTGCGTTGATGGGGCGCACCGAGGCTCCGACTGCGTAGGCGTAAGAGGTCACATACTCCAACCCGTAAACGTGGGCGACGAGTCCGCTATCGCAGCGGAGGGTGTGTCCGGCATGTGACACGGAAATGCGTGCGTAGGAGTACTGCGGATTTCCGGCAACGGCACTGAAAGAGCTGGAGATGCTCGTGCCGTCCAACGTCACGGATGGTACGTTGATAGTGGGTGTCACGATGTTCACGTAGTGGTTGTATGTATAGCCGGAGGGCTGGTAAGTACCGAAAGTGATTTGTTTAATGT
>ONXT01000239.1 GCA_900321845.1 uncultured Bacteroidales bacterium
AATAGTATAGTTCATGCTTATCAAACCGAAATTGATTTGAGTTCGGCAGCACCAGCTACCTATTTGGTTCAAATCAAGTTGGAAACCGGCGAAAAGATTGTTAGAAAATTGATTGTCAAATAGTTATTCCAGATAATGATAAAATAAGAGGCGTATAAACTGCGCCTCTTTTTCGTAATCGGTTATGAGTGTTGATTTTTTTAAGCGTGAAATCATTTCAACAGAGGATGGCTCTACATCGTTGAAGCTGCGTGACGCGGATGAGCAGTACCATTCTTTTCATGGCGCGCTGAACGAATCGCTACATATATATATTAATTCAGGTCTGCACTATTTGGCGGAGAAGCGCGAAATCAAGATCTTCGAAGCGGGTTTCGGTACGGGACTGAATGCCATCCTAACCTATATGGATTCCACTTTGACAACTCCTGTCTTCTATGATTCTGTAGAGGCCTATCCGCTTGAATATGAAGAAATTAAGAAACTGAATTTCAGCGAAATCATCAAAGAGTTTCCGAGTGATGTCTTTGAAATGATGCACCATACAGAAAGTGGTATCCCGTCGCGGATTTCGCCTAACTTCGTATTTACTAGGTTTTTACAACCTTTGGAAGTGTTAAAACTGCCATTTTCGCATTACGACCTTGTCTATTTCGACATGTTCAATCCTGATTTGCAGCCGGAACTATGGACGGAGGAGATTTTCGCCAAATTGTTTTCGGCTATGAAAACCGGTGGAGTCCTGGTTACTTATTGTGCGAAGGGACGCGTAAAGCGTGCTTTGAAGTCTGTGGGCTTTCAAGTGGAGAGTTTGCCCGGCCCCGTTGGAAAGAGGGAAATCACGAGAGCGTTAAAGTAGAGGCCGACACTGCTGAATGGCAATTACTATTGCACTTTTAACAAGGGTAATATCCGTTTTTTGAACACTTTCTTTTCAATAATGCGGTAGTGCGGATGATAGGCCGCGTTGAACTTTTTGCTGTGATGCATTGCGTATTCGTCTTTGTCCAATAAGGCGTGAATCTCCGCGGCATCACTGGATTCCATTAATTGCGGGTAATGGTCGGCAATGATGCTTTCTATGGCGTTCCACTCTTTTTCCCATTTCTCAATTGAAATAGGGGAGAATGCCTTTGCACTTTCCATAAATGCTTGAAAATAAACATCGTATGGTATTTTTCCTGACCTAATGAGATGCAAATTCACGCGGTAGAAATTCTCTTTATAGCCAGTGGGTTCGTAGTCGGGATACAGGTTTTCATCTTCGAGATGCGCCAGTTCATAGCGTAAGTACTCGTCCGCTTTTGCCGAATCCGACATCAGATGCTCCAGCCCGAAGCGATCCTGAAAGAAACTTTTGTACAGGTCGCGGAGCTGCGCCTCTGGAAATTGTTGCATCATCCGGTCAATGGCTGCTGTGATTTTACCGGTGTTCTGTGCGCTCAATCCCATGCCAACCATTAACATAATCGCAATTAAAAATCTTTTCATCTGTCAATAATCATTGGTTAATCGTCCTCATTCATTTCCGCCTGTGCCATTCTTATTTCACCGTAAGTTACGTTTCCCTCCAGTGCGCTGAACACTTCCGATACTTTCCCGTTGCACTGTTTCAGCATGTTTTGTATTTCCTCTTTCAACTCTTTGCCTAAAAAATCATCCGCGGAAATTTTTTTCTCCTTGATGCAGCGTGCAATATGCCCTTCGATAGTGGAGAGCGTCAACTCGCGTTGCTCCGCTATCTTCTCTAATGGAATTCCATTCTTGTGCATCTGGAGAGTAAGGAGATACGAGGACTGCTTTTCCTCTTTGGATTTCTTCGTTTTCTTGGCTTTCTTTATGCTTTTCGCCTTTTCCTTTTCTTCCATTTCCGAATAGATGTCGTTGAGCACGAGTTTGAATTTTGCAGGGCGGAATCGGTCTTTGAGTTTGTAATAGCCTTCAATACTGAAATCCTTGTGGATGCCGTCTATCAGAAAGCTTTTCTGCGACAATTCCAAGAAGAGGATTTCCAAGTCGTCTTTGTACTCTTTGCTGGCGTCACCATCGAAAATCTCCGCAGGCGAGTGGGTGGTCTGCTCGATGAGTTCGTCTAATTTTTCGCAGAAAAAATTCCTGGCGGCTTTCAAACGCTCTTTCAGCATCGGTTTGTCAGCGATGAAAAGTGAATGAATCTGCCATTGGAATTTTATCCCGATTTCTTGTAACTCATTGATTCTCTTTTGAATATCGTTGGCGTGCTGGATGCCTTCGTCATTATAGTAGGAGAGATGACGGTGGATGTTCGCCTGCAAGTGTTTGATCTGCCCGATGGCAAATCGGAAGTCGAAGACCTTGCGCAGAAGTTCCTCGTTGTAGTTGTCTCGCGCGGTTTGCAATGCAGATTTCAGTTGGTCAGTGGGCAGTTTCTGGCTTGCGTACGACACCACGGAAGCATCCACCGTCAGGCATTCTTGTCGGATGGGGCTGTTCAGTATGAGTCCCTCGAGGCTGCGGCAGCGGCTTAGCGCTACGTAAACCTGTCCCGACGAGAAGGAGTTGGCGGCATCCACAATGGCCTTGTCGAAAGTGAGGCCTTGGCTTTTATGAATGGTGATGGCCCAGGCAAGTCGGAGTGGGTATTGTGTGAAGGTTCCTAAAATACTCTCTTCAATCTGCCCTGTCTGCCGGTTGATGTTGTATTTTTTGTTCTCCCACGTTTCGTGTGTTACCAGAATGTCATCGTCGTCCTCCTCGCTGCGCACGAAAATCGCGTCTTCGCTGATGTCGGTGATGACGGCGATTTTCCCGTTGTAATATTGTCGAGGATTGCCGCCATCGTTGGCGATGAACATCACTTTTGCACCCTTTTGCAGTTCCAGCACCTCGTCGTTCGGGTAGGTTTTTTCGGGAAATTCGCCTTGAATCTTGGCGGTGAAGCGATAGGTTTTCCCTTTGAGCTTGCTCATCTCTTCGCGATTGATGCGGCTTGCGCTGGCATTGTGTGTGGTGAGAAAGATGTATTCGGGATGATTCGATAGCGTGAAGCCCGGGTGGAAGCGGCTTTGCAGGAGCTTGAACCCGTTGGGTGTCAGGCAGTTGTTTCGTACCTCGTTGAGCAGTTGAATGAAGTCGGCATTTGTCTGCCGGAAAATTTTGTCGAGTTCGATGTAGATAGGGGGTTGTTGGCGGGCCACTTGTCTGTCGAAGAAGTAGGGCGATGGATAGAAGGGGGCGATTACCGCCCACTCTTCGGGGATGGTGACGGGCGGCAATTGGTAGAGGTCGCCAATATAGATGACCTGTACGCCGCCAAATGGTTCATCGTGATTGTAGCGGACGGCGCGGAGCACGGTGTCAATCTCGTCGAGAATGTCGGCGCGAACCATGCTTATCTCGTCAATGACCAGGATTTCCAGCTGGCGCATGATTTTGCGGCGCAGATTCGTCATCTTAATCTGTTTGAGCAGATTCTTTCGTCCCTCCTCCGTTGGGGCGAAGGGGGTGAAGGGAAGTTGGAAGAAGGAGTGTATGGTCACGCCGCCCGCATTGATAGCGGCCACGCCCGTGGGAGCCACCACCGCTATCTGCTTGCGTGTGTGGTCGCGCAGATTCCTTAAAAAAGTGGTCTTGCCGGTACCCGCTTTTCCTGTTAAAAAGACTGCACAGGAGGTGTTCTCGCTAAACTCGTGAGCGATTTCGTAAATAGGAGTTGAATCTTTCATAATGAGCTGTATTAGAATGTGTTAGAAATCCAAATGAGGTAGTCCTTTCTCCTTATTTCTTCTTTTGGACTGAGAATCCGAATTTGCCGATGATCTTCCCTAAGCCATAGTAATGGCCGTTGGAGTATGCCACGAGGTTGGCTCGCTCCAGATGCATCGCCCCCGTTTTTTTGTCGAAGAGGCTTTCGTCGGCGTGCACCGCCACGATTTCGGCCATGAACATGTCGTGCGTGCCCAACGGAATCACCTGTTTCACCACACATTCAAGATTGACCGGTGCCTCAAAAATCATCGGGGCCTTCACGTGGGTACCACGAACGGGCGTAAGCCCCGTTTCGACGAACTTGTTGAATTTGGCGCCAGAACGAACCCCACACCAGTCGGTGCGTTCTGCCAACTCGTAGGAAACGAGATTGATAACAAATTCTTTGCGCTCCTTCAGGATAGGGTAGGAGTGACGGTTGGGACGTACGGAGATGTAGCACAACGGCGGGTCGCTGCAGAGCGTGCCGCACCATGCGATGGTGATGATGTTGAATTCATCGGGAGTAGAGCCGCAACTTACCATCACCACGGGGGTGGGGTTGAGCATGTTTCCCGGTTTTAATTCCCTTTTTTCGCTTTTAATATTTCTCATAGCGTTGTCGATGATGCATCGGGGTCAAATATTTGAGTTGTTCCTTTTATCCAGTCCCCATAGCAGTTTCTCTCGGATGACGGAGTAGAAGTCCGCATTGGGCAGGCGGATGGTTTTGATTGTGTAGGGAGCTTTGCTCACCGTCAGAGTTACGGTGTCGTCCATCGTCAGTCGGTGCGAATCCACGGAGAGAATGAAGCGGTGAGAGCGGCTCTCCACCTTGATTATCAGCTTGTTGTCGGTTGGTAGGACGATGGGGCGGACGGTGAGGCTGTGGGAGGCGATAGGGGTGAGCACCATCACATTGGCAGACGGCACAAGGATGGGGCCGCCGCAGCTGAGCGAGTAGGCGGTGGAGCCTGTCGGGGTGGCCACGATGAGACCGTCGCCCCAGTAGGTGTTCAGCCGCTCGCCGTTGGCCTCCACATGCACCGCATTGATAGAGTCGCCGTGCGGGTGGATGGAGATGTCGTTGAGGGCGAAAGTGGCGGGAAGTGCTGTTCCATTGTTGCTGCTGACCTGCAACAGATTCCTTTCTTCTATTTGAAAATCAGATTTTTGCAAAAAATCAAACGCTTCACGGAAGCTGCTGCGGTTCACGTTGGTGAGGAATCCGATGCGGCCGGTGTTGATGCCCAGAATGGGCAGCCCGCTGTCGCCCACGATGTTGGCGGCATCAATGAAAGTGCCATCGCCGCCGATGGAGAAGAGGAAGTC
>ONXT01000113.1 GCA_900321845.1 uncultured Bacteroidales bacterium
CCATGAAGGTTGGCAGACATCACAAAGTATTTGTCAGACACGAACTCTATCATCGCTTGCGTTTCCGCCTGCACATTCGCACTGCCCGAAATGCCTGGCAAGAACGGATAATTTCTATTCAAATCCACATTTCTATAATTATAACGCTGTGAGTAAGAAGAACTTATCTGTGTATCGCTTCTATAATAGGTGCCATCAGGATTTTCAAGCGGACAAATCCAAAGGTCGATGTTGGCAAGGATGTTCTGAACTGCTGGATCGGTGGTTGCATTGTTGAGGATGTAGTCGATGAGACGGAGCATCATATAAAAACCGACCACTTCGTCGCCGTGCATGGTGGAAGAGTAGAGGAAGGCGGGTTTGGTGGTCTGCTGTCCGAGGGAGGTGGAAATGTGGGCGGCGAGGATGGAGTGCGGGCGGTTGGTGTTGCCGGCGACCTGCAAAATCGTGTCAATTTTGCATATATCAGGGAAGTTGGCTTGGAATTGCTGCATCAATTCCACATAGACCGGATAGGATGGATATTGGTTCCAGCTGCCAGTCAGTTCTGCCAGCGTGGTGGCCACCATGCCTGCCCGTTCTTCCTCAAATGGAATCATCTCGAAAGGCAAGTTCAATGCGGCAAAGGAGGCGTACTCCTGCTGCGCCAAAGCCACGCGCACCACATATTGTCCAGTCCGCTCGTCATACTGCCACGCATCCACCGAAAAATCGCGAGAAAGATTGTTTATTTCATCCTTGGAATTCAATATTGTATTGACATACAATGAATTATAAGGACTGTTCATCAGTTCGTCCACTGTATTCTGTCCGAAAAGAGGCAGCATGCAGACAGTGACAAGAAGTGCAAGGAGGATTTGTTTTTTCATTTTTTCATTTTTTATAATTGAACGAAGTAACAAGAGAGAAAGGGGAAGTTTTATTGAGGGTTGTTATTACGTTTTGTCATGTATTTCAAGTTATCGCCGATCTTCCAATAGAAGTTTGAACTTCTCAACCAATGTTTCGGAGACGGGGGCTTGCGGCAGGCGGAGTTGGTTTTGGATTTTGCCTTGGAGCCACATCAGGGCCTTGATGCCGGCGGGGCTTCCCTCTTTGAAACAGGCTTGGGTGAAGTCGAGGAGGGCGAGGTGGATGGCGCGGGCTTCAGCGATTTTGTCTTGGCGGGCGAGGCGCACCATCGTGCTGACCTCTTTCGGGAAGGCGTTGGCCACCACCGAAATCAGTCCATCGGCACCCGCGGCGATGAGCGGGAGGGTGATGGCGTCATCGCCGGAAATCACGGAGAATTCGGCGGGTTTGTGCTTGACGATGCGCATAATCTGGTTGAGGTTGCCGGATGCCTCCTTCACCGCTATGATGTTGGGGCAGTCGTTGGCGAGGCGCAGCGTAGTATCGGCTTCGATGTTGCAGCCCGTGCGTTTGGGCACATTGTACAGGATAATCGGGAGCGGAGAGTTGTCGGCGAGCGTATGGTAATGACGATAAACACCCTCTTGCGAAGGACGGTTGTAGTAAGGCGTTACCGACAAGATGGCATCCACGCCGGTGAAGTCAAGCGTGTGAAGCTGCTCCACCAATTCGAGGGTGTTGGGGCCGCCAAGACCGCGAAGCACCGCCACACGTCCGGCATTGACCGACACGACCGTCCGCACCACCTCCTCTTTCTCCTTCTGCGACAACGCCGGCGACTCGCTGGTGGTGCCTAACGCCACCAAATAATCGATGCCGTTTTGAATCTCGTCTTCGACCAGTTTTTCAAGGGCAGCGAAATCCACCTGTCCATTTTCCAAAAAGGGAGTAATCAGGGCCACCCCCGTGCCTTTCAATCTATTTGTCATTTTCCGCCTCCGGTTAGGTTCTTAGTGTAAAGTTCGATGTTTTTCAGAAGTTCCGCATTGGAAAGAGGGCTTTCGGAGCTGATTATCAAGTCATAGAAATCTTTGTTTTCCGGTGCAGAGCCAACGATAAAATGGGCTGGCGAAAGCGAAAGAATCAGACGAATCACGTCCACTGGTTCATGCGTAAAGTCAATAAGTATATCAAAATCAAGATTCATAAAATCATGAATCTGCACTTTCTCAGGTTTTCCATACCAATTCAAATCCTTGTTACAGAAATAGTCGGCAGAGAATTGCTGCAAGCAATAGAAGGGGACCTCCTTGTCGTCGATGTAACCGAGCAGGTTTACGGAGCGGTTAGCGGACTGTATAGAAGAAAATACGGCATAAATGTCCTTGTAACTATCCTCATCGGTAATCTTACAGAGGATTCCCACGCGCTTGGCTTTTTGCAAAGAGGTAACGACAATATCCCTAACTGGTTTATTTTCAGCTACATACTTCTTTGTTACGTACTTCTTTATAAAATTCATTTCTAGAATTTTAGTGTAAAAAATTGTAAAGCGCAAAAATAATAAAAATTATTAAACTTTTACTTTGACTTTGACCGAAACTTTGAATGGGAACAACCCTGATTCACACTGGGTCAGGGATGGAGAAGTTGGGTACGCCATAGTCGCCGGTGAGCTCCATGGGGAGCCTGGCGTATAGCTGCATTTTACGACATTTTACGAAAAGCTCAATTCTTCCCGCGCATCGCCCGTTGCAAGCTCTTCACATTCACCCGGATGGTACACCCTTCGTCGGTCTTTTCCACCTTCTCTTGGAAATAGAAGTGCTTGGGAGTCAATCCGCGGCTGATGCCTTCATCGATCATTTTCTGGTACGCCTCAACGTAGTTGTTGCCGATGTCGCCGTCGAGGATAGCGTTGCAGACTGCGTCCTTGATTTCGCCGACCGCCAGCGAGGGGCGCAGTTCGAAGGTGTTCATAATCAGCAGGCCATCAATCGGGGGCCGCCAGTTGCGCAGTTTATCTTTCGCCTCAATCTCCACCAGTTTGCGCCTTACAAGCTGGAAGTTATCCAGATACTTGCGTACTTTTTCGGGATTCTTGGAGGTGATGTCCGCATCGCAGAGCAACATCAAGTCGTCGATGTCATCGCCAGCGTCGAAAAGCAAGCGGCGCACGGCTGAGTCGGTAGCGCAGTCATCCACCAATGCCTGGGGGCGCAAGTGCAGTCCCACCAACTTCTGCACATACTTCATCTTCTCATTCGTCGGCAGTTTCAGGTTTTGGAAAATCTTGGGTATCATCTTCGCTCCCACGAACTCGTGCCCATGGAAGCTCCAGCCCACCTTGTCGTCGAAGCGCTTGGTGCGCGGCTTCGCAATGTCGTGCAGCAGTGCCGCCCAGCGCAGATACAGCTTGTCGCTGCCCGTCACGGCGGCGATTTTGTCCACTACTTCCAACGTGTGCAGGAAGTTGTCCTTGTGTCGCTTTCCCTTCATCACCTCCACCCCTTTGAGGGCGACTAGTTCGGGCAGGAACTGCACAAGCAGTCCGCTCTGTTCCAGCAGCTTGATGCCGATGGAGGGCTGGCGCGAGAGCATGATTTTGTTCATCTCGTCGGCGATACGCTCGCGGGAGATGATTTCGAGGCGGTAGGCGTTGCGCACGATGGCGGCGAAGGTTTCGGGGACGATGGTGAAGTTGAGTTGGGTGGCGAAACGGATGGCGCGCAGCATTCGAAGCGGGTCGTCGGAGAAGGTGACGTCGGGGTCGAGGGGGGTGCGGATGAGCTTGGCTTTCAAGTCGTCCAGCCCTTGAAACATGTCGATGAGCTCCCCTTTTTGCGGGCCGTTGAGCGCGATGGCCAGTGCGTTGATGGTGAAGTCTCTGCGGCTGAGGTCATCTTGGAGGGTGCCGTTTTCCACAATGGGCTTGCGCGAGTCGTGGCTGTACGATTCACGCCGTGCACCCACGAACTCCACCATTTCGCCCTTGTAGGTGAACTGTGCGGTGCCGAAGTTCTTATAGACATTCACCCGCAGCGAGGGCGAAATCCGGCGGGCCACCGCCTTCGCCAGCTCTATACCGGAACCGACCACCACGATGTCGATATCCTTGGAGGTACGGTTCAGGAAGACATCGCGCACCACCCCTCCGACAGCGTAAGCAACAAGTCCGATCTCCTCGGCTACTTCGCCGACAAGCTGGTAAATCGGGGAGGAAAGTTTGGTGAGAAGGTTGGTTGACATAGGATAACGATTGAGGATTGATAACGAATGATTCGAAAAGCAAAAGTACTAAAATTTTTCATCCCATAATCTCTTCATCTTTTAATCTCTTCATCCCTTCCCCGCGTGCAAACTGAAATTCTCAGTTTCCAATTTCCTCCTTTTAAAACCTCATAACAATCCTGCCGTATGCGTTAACCACGGTGGGCTGATAATCGCTATATGACCGCCAGAATGAGATAGTCTCCTGATCCAAACTCGCGAAATTGAACAAGAAAATCCCCTCTGATGAAAGAGAATCAATGTCCGTTGAATACAAGCTGCGGACATTGTCGGGAGAAACCTCCATCCTGTACTTGTACTCGCCGCCCGCGAATCCATATAACAACTCGCATTCAGCGGCATATTCTGTCGGTTCCACAACCATCGTTGAATCATAAAAGGTTATTCTGTAACATGTTTTTCTGATAGTCGGATTATCATCCAACGAAGTTGATAAATGATTATAGATTTCAACTACTGTATTGCTCAAAGAGAAATCGCTAGTATCTCCCATCTGCACTGAGGAAAAGGTCAAATAACTGGTATTGTTCTGAATTGTCCTATTTATTCGCTCTACTACAACTTCTGAATTTTGAGTATAAAAAGCATGAAACCAATATCTTTCCCCTATTCTAAAAAAATCATCTGCAATGTAGCTTTTCGGCACAAAATCCGAAGCAACCCCGATCTTTTGAATGCCAAAATTTCCTGTGGGGCCGCCACCACTTTTAACAAGTTTGGCAACTGCTTTTTCCTTTCCGTCGTGGGCGATTAGAAAGAATGTGCCGGTGCTGCCCCCTGAAATGTCAAAAAGATTGACCCCTGGCTGTAGTAGAAACGATTTTCTATAAACGATTTGGCCGTTCAAGCCCATCATCTGCAATTCCACCTGTCCGCCTTGCAAAGATTGAAGTTGAATGCGGGTACTTTCAGAAAATGGGTTGGGGAAATTCTGAAAGAACGACAAACCGCCATCGTTTTCAATTATTTTTGCGGGACAATTGTAAAAAAAAGTATCGGGCCAAACATAGACTCGAGTTCCTGTTGAGTTTGAAATTGCAAGGCTGTCAAACGGAGTCTGTATGTAATTCACGTATGATGAGACATGGAGGTTGATGCAGCTATCTTCCTGCCCCCGCACGCTTACCGCCGCCAGAAAAATAGTCAAAAAAAAGAGTGTCTTCTTCATGAGGATGTTGTATTTAATATGATCGTCGAGATGGGTCGGATTACATTCTTGTTTTTTCTGCGATGCAAATATGGGAAATAACTTTGTTTCGTAGCGTTAGTTTTTTAAAAATTTATATGCCTGGGAGCAATCACCAAAGTCTATTTCACATAAATACATTCCTGTTTTCAACCCAGAAATATCTATTTCCGATGTGTTTGACACCTTCATCACCTTTTTCCCTGACGAATCATAAATGGTTATTGTCCTAATTTGGGTATTGTCGGCTGTTGAAATCACAATGTGATCTCTTGCCGGGTTCGGATATATTTGAACACCCCTGTCATTTTCCCCTGCATCTTCTATTTCTGTTGCCGTCATACAACTGGCGAAACGCGGATTATGATACAATAGTTCGCCATCTTCGCTATAACAGACAAGAGTGAATTCTTCGTTACTTTCCACATCCAACAATTTTGGATTTAGCGGAAATAGGAGCCCATGTACACTGCCAATACCTTCTATCCATCGCTCTTGAATCTCTTCAAAAGTACCACTTGTCACCATATTGGATACGATTTCACGTCTGAACTCTCCATTAAGCAGTTGCACGGTGTCAATTCTTTCAACGACCATCACAGAATATACATCCCAGCCAAAATGAAAGGGTGGATACGGAAATGTATCGCCCACAGCAAGAGTAAAATCATACAGCAAGCGCTTTTCCTCATCAGGCAATTTGATTTCCACTATGTCATCCGATTCTTTTATCGCACCACAATACACGACATCCCCCTGTGGGTTTTTGTGAAAGAGTTTGGACCAACTCGTATCATAGAGTATCGTGTCGCCTGCAAGGTAATACTCAAGGGTGTCGGATTGGTAATTGGAAAAGGAATAGACAGACCATGAAGCATTTTCTGTGGGAAAATGCGGAGTCTGCGCCGTCACACTTCCCCTCGCGCACACCATCAGCAC
>ONXT01000296.1 GCA_900321845.1 uncultured Bacteroidales bacterium
GCATCCATCCTGCTCCGCCGCCACCATTTGGAAGCCCGCCAAGCGTTTCCAGACAAGCGTTTCCAAAGATGTGCTGACAAAGTGGATTGAGAACAATTAGCCATCTGCGTAGAGCTCATACTTCATAACTGATTTTGTGGTATATTTGCAGCCTCAAACAAATGACCAACCTGTTTTCTTATGAGCGTCAGCAAAATTTTGGATTTTCTCAATGATAAAAAAATCGTCATCGTCGGTTTCGGCCGCGAAGGCGTCTCCTCCTACAAATTCCTTCGCAAACATTTCCCGCAGATGCCCCTCGTGGTGGCCGACAAGAGTCCGGAAATCAACACCGACGGACTTGTCCAAGACGACCTCCTCACCATCATCGCCGGCGAGGAGTACGACCAACATCTCAATGACTTCGACCTGATTTTCAAATCGCCGGGAGTCAATCTGAACACCATCAACTACTTCATTCCGAGAGAAAAATTCACCTCGCAGGCCGAACTTTTCCTGATGGCTTTCGGCCGGCAGATTATCGGAGTAACCGGCACCAAAGGCAAAAGCACCACCGCCTCCCTGATTTACCACATTCTATCCAACTCGCTGGGGAACACCATCTTAGTGGGCAACATCGGCATCCCTTTCTTTGATTTGATCGACAAAATCAACGATGAGACAACCATCGTGGCCGAACTCTCCGCCCACCAGCTGGAATTCACCGACTTCTCCCCGCACGTGGCCATCCTGCTCAACCTTTTCCAAGAGCACCTCGACCATTTCAACACATTTAACAATTACCAATTGGCGAAACTCAACATCACGGAGCACCAAAGTGAAAACGACATCTTCATTTACAACTTCGACGACCGCTACATTCCCGGACTGATTGAAAGCCACAAACTGGTGCGCCGTTTCGTTCCATTCAGTACGCAGACAACAGTGAAAAACGGCGCTTTCTGCACCAAAACCGACATCGTTTTGGTGAAAGACAGCGTCCCCTACTGTCAAATCCCCATCGCCGACCGACAGAACATTCCCGGCCTACACAACAACAACAACATTATGGCCGCTGTGCTCGCCTGCAAGACGAAAAACGTTGGGAACGAGGACATTATCAAACACCTCAAAACGTTCAAGGGGTTGGAGCACCGCATTGAACTCGTCGGCACATTCAACGACATCACTTTCTACAACGACAGCATATCCACCATTCCGGAAGCGACCGTCGCGGCGCTCAAAACAGTGAAACGCGTTGACACACTGATCATTGGCGGCTTCGACCGCGGCATCGACTATCAACTTCTCATCGATTATCTGAAAGAGAATCCCGTGCGCAACATCGCTTTCGTCGGAAAGGTGGGCGAACGCGTGCTGAAAATCTGGCAGGAGGAGAACCATCCATTGCCGGAGAACTACATTGTGGAAAACGACTACGCCAAAATCGTGGATTTCGCCTTTGAAAAAACGCAAAAAGGCTGCAGCTGCCTCCTCTCCCCCGCCGCCGCCAGCTACGACCAATTCAAAGATTTCACTGTACGCGGCACAACCTATAAGAATCTGATCATTGAGAGAGGAAATAAATAAGGTGGAGCGATGGCGCAAGGCGTGAAATGAAATAAACACGACGAATATTTCAAAATCATGACAAAAAAACTATTCCTTCTGGATTCCATGGCCTTGATTTTCAGGGCTTATTATGCAATGATTCGCAGTCCGCGGATGACGAGCACGGGGCTGAACACCTCCGCCATCTTCGGTTTCACCAATACACTTTACGAGGTGCTGAAAAACGAGAAGCCGACGCACATTGCCGCCGCCATCGACACGGGCGCGCCCACCATCCGCCACGCCGACTTCGACAGTTACAAGGCCAACCGCGAAGCCACCCCCGACGACATCCTCGCTTCCATCCCCTACATCAAGCGCATCCTCGCCGCCTTCGGCATCCCGATGCTGGCATTGGACGGCTACGAAGCCGACGACATCGTGGGAACCGTCGCCAAACACGCGGAACTGGATGGTTTTCAAGTTTTTATGATGACTTCCGACAAAGATTACGGGCAATTGGTGTCGGACAATATTTTCATGTATAAGCC
>ONXT01000214.1 GCA_900321845.1 uncultured Bacteroidales bacterium
AAAAAAATAGCACAGAAGCTGATAGCAAATCTTATTATTCTGGTTTTATTTTGGGATTTCATGTTGACTTCAATTTTTGTCTCTTTTCTCGTCAACGCCCCAGACCTTGCGAAGCTAAAAAGTTGACGTTGCAAAGTTACCAAATATTTCATACTGAAATGTACCATGAGTGGGCATTAGTGATGGTTCATTTATGTAAAATAATTCTGTATTTTAGCCCATTCATTACCACAAAACAAACCCTTTGAAAACCAGATAGTTATGTTAGTGATTGGTATTGCCGGCGGCTCCGGCTCCGGAAAAACTTCCGTGGTGCGCAAAATCATCGAATCCCTTCCGCAAGACAAGGTCAGCGTGCTTTCGCAGGACGCCTACTACCGCGACAACGGCGAATTGACGCAGGAACAGCGTGAAGCCATCAATTTCGACCACCCCTCCGCCATCGAATTCCCCCTCTTGGTCAAGCACATTGAAGAACTCAAGAACGGCCGCCCCGTGGAGATGCCCACCTACTCCTACGTCACCTGCCGGCGCGGGAAGGAGACCATCCCCGTCTATCCCGCCAAGGTGCTCATCGTGGAAGGCATCCTCATCTTCACCGATCCCGACCTCGCCAGCATCCTCGACCTCAAGGTGTATGTGGATACCAGCGCCGACGAACGCCTCATCCGTATCATCCAACGCGATGTGAACGAGCGCGGCCGCGGCCTCGACAAGTCCATCCTCCATTATCAGAAATATGTGAAGCCGATGCACGAGAGCTTCATCGAACCCACTAAACGCCTCGCCGACATCATCATCCCCGTGGGCGGCAAAAAAGAAAAAGGCATCGACATCCTGACCTCGAAAATCAAACAGACACTCGGAGAATAGGTGCGAGCCGGGCTGAATTAGTGGACTTCAAGTGCAAAAAATCAGTGACTTGATGAGCGTTTAAGGCATCGGCCGCCTTTTACACGATGTGTTTGTTTATTTATAAACAACTGATTATCAGATGCTTATTTAATGATTGCAGCACAATAAAAAAATAGGGGAGGAAGCCATTGCAAAAAAAGAAAAAAGTTGTATTTTTGCAGGCTCAAAAAGCAACGGGATGTGGTGCAGTTGGTAGCATGCTTGCTTTGGGAGCAAGAGGTCGTCAGTTCGAGTCTGGCCATCCCGACAAAAGGCTCCGTAGCTCAATGGATAGAGCAACTGCCTTCTAAGCAGTAGGTTGTTGGTTCGATCCCAACCGGAGTCACACAGAACCTGGCACGTGCAATCACAATTGCATGTGCCGTTTTTTTTACCCAACATTCATCTGTGTGAATTGTAATCTGTATGGGATGATGTGCCGTCAGTTCTTCGGAATCACCAGTTTGGCGTACTTCATAATCAGCACTTTGTCGCCTAAGGTGTCGAAATGGATGAAGGCGCGGAGGTCGTCGCCGGCTCCGTCCATTTTCTGTATGGTGCCGTAGCCGAATTTCAGGTGGTAGATCCGCAACCCCGCTTTCAGCTCGGAAGTGGATGCCCAGCGTCCGATGGCGGCAATGTTGAACTCCGGTTTCGGCTTTGTGGCGAGGTTCTTTTTGGCGAAGGTCTTGCCCTCCCATTTGCTCTCCGCCGTCTTTTTGGCGAAAGCTCCTTTGCCGGAGGATGCCTTCTCGATGGTTTTCAGCGTGGAAAGCGGGAGCTCGTCCAGGAAACGGCTCGGTTCGCAGAACTGCATGTTCCCGTATTTGTAGCGTGTTTGCGCGTGGGTGATGGTCAGCTTTTTCTTGGCGCGGGTGATGGCCACGTAAAACAGGCGCCGCTCCTCTTCCAGCTCGCGGCGCGACCCGATGGAGAGGGCCGACGGGAAAAGGTTCTCCTCCAGCCCTGTGATGTAAACGTAGTCGAACTCCAGCCCTTTGGCGGCGTGGATGGTCATCAGCTTGATTTTGTGCGAGTCGGTTTCCTCCTTCTCGTCGGCGTCGGTGAGCAGGGCCACGCTTTCCAAAAAGCGGTCGAGGGTGGGGGAGAAGTCCTCTATCAATTCGCCCGTCTCCTCGTTGAAAGTGGTGCCTTCGCTGTTCTCGCTGAAGTCCTGCATGGCGTCGAGGAGCTCTTCCACGTTGTCCACGCGATCCTTCTCCGATGGGTCGTTCTTCAGTAGCGCGACGATGCCGGAGGCGAAAGCGATGTGTTTGCCCATCTCGTACGCGCTGTGCGAGGACAGCATCGCGGTGAAGCTCTTGATCTTGCCGGCAAATTCCGAGAGCCGCTCCTTCGTCGGATTGTTCACGGGAATCTCGTAGAAGCCGGGATTCTCAATCACGTCCCATATCCGGGCGTGGTTTTCATTTGCGGTCACCAGCACCTTCTCCATCGTCGTTTCGCCGATTCCGCGCGGCGGGTAGTTGATGACGCGCCGCAGCGATTCCTCATCGTAGTGGTTGATGGCCAACCGGCAGTAGGCGAGAATGTCCTTGATTTCCTTGCGAGCATAGAAGGAGGTGCCGCCATAAATGCGGTAGGGGATGTGGCGCTTGATGAGCATTTCCTCCAAGGCGCGCGACTGCATGTTGGTGCGGTAGAGGATCGCGATGTCGTTATAGTCGATGTGGTAGTTGTGCTCCTGTTCGAAAATGGAGTCTGCCACGAGCAACGCCTCCTCGTTTTCGCTGCCGGTGGAGATCACCTCGATGGGCGTGCCCGTCTCGTTTTCGGTCCACACGGTCTTGGGGATTTGCTTGCTGTTGTTGCTGATGACTGCGTTGGCGGCATTGACGATGTTCTGGGTGGAGCGGTAGTTCTGTTCCAGCTTCACGATTTGGGCTTCGGGGTAGTCGCGTTTGAAGTTGAGGATGTTGTTGATGTCGGCGCCGCGGAATCCGTAGATGCTCTGCGCATCGTCGCCGACCACGCAGATGTTGTGGTGCGCGGCGGCTATCTTCTTGATAATCATGTATTGCGCGAAGTTCGTATCTTGATACTCGTCCACCAAAACGTATTGGAATCGGTTCTGGTATTTGAACAGCATTTCAGGGAAATCGCGCAGAAGAAGGTTCGTATAGTAGAGGATGTCGTCGAAATCCATCGCGTTTGCATTGTGGAGTCGCTTGTTGTAGCGGGAGAAGATCTCGGAGATGAGGGGCTTGCCGCACTCCTTGTCGTAGCTTTTCGCCTCTTCGTTGCGGGCGTAGTCTTCGGCGGAGAGCAGGTTCGACTTGGCGGCGGAGATGCGGTTGAGCACGAAATTCACGACATAGACCTTGGGGTCGAGGCTCATCTCTTTGATGATGTTGCGCAGGAGGGCCTTGCTGTCGTCGGTGTCGTAGATGGTAAGTGCGTTGGAGAAGCCGATGAGTTTGGCTTCGGTGCGGAGGATGCGGAGGAACACGGAGTGGAAGGTTCCCATCTGAACGGATTTCGCGCGGGCATCGCCGATGAGCTTCTGGATGCGCTCGGTCATTTCGCGCGCGGCCTTGTTGGTGAAGGTCAGTGCGAGGATGCGCCACGGCACAATGCCGTTCTCCAGCATATAGGCGATGCGATAGGTCAGCACGCGCGTCTTGCCGGAGCCCGCCCCCGCAATCACCATCACCGGCCCGTTGATCTCTTTCACCGCCGCCTGCTGCGACTCGTTCAATTCAGACAGAAGTTCACTCTTGTTCATCGTAAATAGTTGTAAATAAGTAAGTAAATTAAATTGTACTTGCGATTTTTCACGAGCGCAAAGATACTATTTTTTAACTGAAATATCCCTTTACCTCTTGTAAAAAATCTATTTCCTACCTTGGGTCTCCTTCTCGCGTTGGAACATCTG
>ONXT01000073.1 GCA_900321845.1 uncultured Bacteroidales bacterium
ATGCGTGAGGAAGCGACGATTCCGATTACGAATATCAATGTGCAGATGCAGAATTTCGCATTGGACAATCCCCTCGCTTTGAAATTGAATGCGCTCATCGGCGAAACCGGCGAGCTTCATGCGGACTGGGCCGGCTCTCTTTCCGACTTCAAGAATCAGACGATCAACGTGTTCATCAAGAATTTCAAGCTGCCTATTGGCTCGCCCTACTGCATGGAATACCTCTCTTACCCGATTGAAGACGGCGTGTTGTCCGTAGTCAGTCGTAGCACGATTAAGGATAATATCATCACCAGCAAAAACAAGGTTGATATTTTTAACTGTGTAGTCGGCAAGAAGAACAAGGTCGCGAAGCCGGAGTACAATATCCCGTTGCGTGCAGGCATCTATGTCCTCTCCGACCGCAAGGGCCGAATCCAGTTTGATTTGCCGATCACCGGCGACCTAAGTTCCCCGAATTTCTCCTATCGAAAAATCATCTTCAAGGCCATTGGAAATCTGTTGGTCAAAATTGTGGCGGCTCCTTTCGATTTGATTGCCAAGAGCTTGGGTAAAAATTCCGACATTTTTGCCGATATCCAATACGATATCCGTCCGCAAGGGCTGGGCAGCGAGGCCGCCGACCGCCTCAACAAAGTCGCCGATGCCATGAAGGAGAAGCCGGAACTGGTGCTTACTCTCCAGCAATCTGTCGATATTGGCGAGAATATGAAGGCGTATGCGTTGTTTAATGTAAAACGTGACTATTTTGAGCATAGGCACGGCAGAAAACCTTCGTTGGATGAATTTGAGGATGTGCTCAAAATCAAGAACACCGATACCAAGTTCGTCGATTATGTGAACTCGAAAGCGGAACCGTTGCATGCATCTGGGGATATCAGCCAAAAGTGCGTGGCGATTTGCGGTTCCGATGTGGTTGAGAAGCAAGTGAAAGACAACATTGAACGGCGTTACCAGTCGGTCGTCAATCATTTCACCACGCAAGGTATTCCGGCCTCCCGTCTGAAGGTGTTGGAGCTGGGCAACAAGCCGACGCCTCCGGGCAAGACGTTGCTCTCATTCGGCATTGATATGGTCGAGGAATAGGGATAAAGAATCATACGTCAGTCCTCAATCCCTATCACCTCACTCATCTTGGGGTTGATGGGAATCAAGTAATATTTGCACTCTTTGTCTTCGTAGAAAAGTTGTGCGCCCCAGCGTTTCCAGTACTCGTGCGTTTTCAGGTGGTGCATGACGGGAACAAAGATGAAGTCGTATTTTTTCAATTCGGGGAAGATGTTCATCATCATGTCGAAATTCAGCGGGGTGCCGCGACGTTCGGGTGCGGTGATGAACGAGAACACCGCCGTGTAGCGATACTGGTTGAGCGCGTTCAACAGGTCGGGTCTTTCAACAGCTATCTGCGCTGTTTCCTCCTCTATCCGATAGTCGCTCATGGTGAGCAGGCCGATGGTCTGCCCATCTTCATCCACGGCTTTTACAGAAAGCGGCCAGTTGATGTGGAGGTTCTCGAGCCAAAACCGCACTTCTTCTCGTTCGAATCCATATTGACGCACCATCCACTCCAGCGTTTCCGGCAAATCGGCGGGGGTGCTGCGGTGCAGACAGTAACGCTTGGAACTGCTATCTTCTTTATTCTCATTGAATTGAATGATGTTATAACTTAAAAGAAGTTCCGGATGATAGCTGCTTTTGGCTTGCCGCAGTCCCTCCAAGCCCATATCCTCCTCACGGTTTACATATATATAATACTCGGGCAGATGGCGGCAGAACTCCTGATTGATGACGGTGAACGCCCCTTCGTAGTTTGTGTCGGCCTTTTCCACACTCACATCGAAAGTGGTGGGGGAGATGGCGCTCCCGTAGGTGAAGGCGACCATCTTGCCTTCTACGAAAAGCGCGCCCCCCAGCGTGTGCAAGTCGGCCCAATGGTCGAAAGTGAACTGCATAACGCGCTGTTCCGCCGCGAGGGTGTCGAAATCCTCGTAAGGGGACTTGTGGCCGGGCTCGCCATGCCAAAGGTTCT
The DNA here is from genome assembly GCA_900321845.1 of uncultured Bacteroidales bacterium. Lineage (GTDB taxonomy): Bacteria > Bacteroidota > Bacteroidia > Bacteroidales > WCHB1-69 > UBA1756. Next base: position 2,030 of record ONXT01000073.1, read on the forward strand.
CTACTTCAATGCATTGCGCGAACAAATCGGGGGTGAGCTCGCGGTATTCGTAATGGGGATACAATGTACGGAAGCGGTTGGCGTGGTTGCGCTTCGCCTGCAAGTGACGTCCTCTGAGCGATGCAAGCGATTCCCTACGATAGATGTAGTCTTGGCTGTTGCGGATGGCTTCGACGGTAACCTGGCTGCCGAAAGCGCGCCTGAGGATGTCTGCGTCCTCATTTTCCATACCCACTATCTCCAATTCCTCGTGAATGCTGTCGGCATACTGCCACATCAGAAGCACATTTTTCACGACCGCTTCGTAGCTGTGGTCGGTAAGTACCAGCATATAGGCAGCGTGGTCGTCAAAAGTGTATCGGAGGACGAGAGCATTGTCGGTAGTGGCAAACTGTGTATTAAAAATGGGCTGCCATGCGGCAAGGTTGGCGAATGACAAATTGCAATTGCGCTGACCGGAGCGGAAAATGTAGTTGCGCAAGGTATCGCGGTCGGCAATCGTGAGGGGGCAGAAGGAGAGCACGAATTATCGATTTAAGAGGTATTTCACGAACTCCGTGTTGGCAAAATGTCCCGGTTTGGTGGCGAAAACGTGTCCTTTGACTGGTCTCCCCAACAGGTAGAGGTCGCCGATGAGATCGAGCAGTTTGTGGCGGGCAGGCTCGTTCGGATGGCGCAGTTCGATATTGTTCAGCGTGTGGTTGGCGGAAACGGTCAGGTCGCTCTTGTGGAAGAAGTCTGCGAGTTGCTGCATCACCTTGGGTTCTGGAATCTCGGAAACAAAGACGATGGCGTTGTCCACATCGCCACCGCGCACCAGGTTGTACTGAATCAAAGGCAACAGTTCGTGCAGGAAAACGAACGTGCGGCAGTTGTAAAGTTCTGGGACAAACTGCTTGATGTCGGTTAATTCTGCGTTTTCTTTGGATAGAACCTCCGTTCCGTAATCCACTTCCACAAAAGCCTGGAAGTCGTCGGCTGGCTCCATGCGGATTTCAATGCCCTTCTCAGGAACGGTGAAAGTGGCGGGTTCCTTAATCGTAAAGTATTCTCTTTCAGCGTCTTGTTCTTGACGGCCGGCTTTCTGCAGTGCTTCCACATAGAGGCGAGAGCTGCCGTCTAAAATGGGCGTTTCGCCGGCATCGATTTCAATCATCAGATTGTCGATTTCCATTCCGGCGAGGGCGGCCATCAGGTGCTCGATGGTGCGCACCTCGGCATTGTTTTCCTTAATGGAAGTCCCCCTGGAAGTGTCAAATACGTTGGTTCCCAATGCTTTAACAATGGGCTTCCCAGGCAGGTCGATGCGTTGGAAGAATATGCCGTGATGGATTGGTGCGGGCTTGAAGGTCACAGTGACCTGTTTTCCTGTGTGAAGACCTTTGCCGGAAAGGGAGATGGGAGTAGAGATTGTTGTTTGTTTGCTCATTTGCGATATGTTTGTGGAATGTGATGGGCGAACTGAAATATCGGCAATTAGGGTGTTTCTTTTCTTAAATACTCAGTTCGCAGTTTATTGATGTCAATAATAAAAATCCCTCTCAACGAAATGAGGGGGATTCGGGTGATTTATTCTTCTGATAGTTTTTTCTCTAATTCGGAAACGCGTTTGTACAGTTCCGGTAATTTTTTCCGATAGATGATGAGGCGTTTTTCCTCGTTGAATGGGATGGCGGGCTGGCCGAGTACAATCTGGCCGCCTTGTAATGAATGGGTTACGCCGGCTTTGGCGCCCACCATGATTTTGTCGCCCAAGGCGATGTGTCCGGCCACGGCCGATTGACCGCCCATGATGCAGTGCTTGCCGACTTTGGCAGATCCGGCGATGCCGACTTGCGCGGCGAATGCGGAGCCCTCGCCGATTTCCACATTGTGGGCAATCTGGATGAGGTTGTCGAGTTTGACGTTCTGGTGGATGACGGTGGAACCCATGGTGGCGCGGTCGATGCAGGTGTTTGCGCCGATTTCCACGTTGTCTTCAATCACCACATTGCCGATTTGCGGAATCTTGATGAAGTTGTCGTCTTGCGGGGCGAAGCCGAAACCGTCGGCGCCGATGACCGCTCCCGCATGGATGATGCAGTTGCTGCCGATGACGCACTCGGCATAGACCTTCACGCCGGCATTGAGCACGGTGTTGCTGCCCACCTTGGCATTGTCGCCCAAACAAACCTGCGGGAAAATCTGCGTGTTGTCGCCCACCACCACGTTTTCGCCGATGCTGACGAACTCGCCGATATAGACGTTCTCGCCGATTTTGGCAGACTCGGCGATGCAGGCATGCTTGGAAATACCGCGTTTGACAGGCTTGGACTTGATGTAGAAATCAAGCAGTTTGGCGAAGGCAGCGTAGGAATCCGCGACCTTTATCAAGGTGCACTTCACCGGATGTTCGGGTACGAAACTCTGGTTGACGATGGCGGCCGTCGCCTCGGTTTCGTAAATGTAGTGAGTGTATTTGGGATTGGCCAAAAAAGTGAGTCCGCCTTTGAAGCCCTTTTCAATTTTGCAGACGGTCGTAATCACAGCCTCTTTATCTCCGACCACTTCAGCGCCCAACAGTTCTGCAATTTGTGCAACTTTAAATTCCATGATTCAAATTTTGCGCAAAGATACAATTTTTTGGCGGGGAGGTTTTATTAAAAAAACTTAAAAGGGCTAATCCTTCAGGCATCTTACCGAGCGACCGGCATCTTGGAAATCGCTAAACAGTTTTGCCTCAGGGGAATTATAGCCGATTTGAACCACAAATGTCTTGTCGTCTTCAGCGGTGCAGCTCCAGAAGTTGGCAAATGTGCCGATGTCAACGTAGTTTTGGCAGAAAACGCCTGCCGGTGTGGCGGAAAAGTTGGTCACGTTGTTCAAATTCCTGTTGTGCCCGACGTTGTTGTTCTTGTCGTCCTCGTCCCAGCCTGATTGAGAAGCCAGTGCCTTGCCGATGTTGTCGGGATTGCCGCTGAATGCGTATTGGCTGGCCACGTAATTGCGGAGTTGCTCCCATTCGGCTTGGGTGGGGATGTGCCATCCGTTGGGGCAGATGCCTTGGTGGTGCGTAGTTGTCGAGTCGGAATTCACTTTGCGCGCCACCGCATACCAATTGTAGAGGTAACCGTAACGGCTTTGCGGGTAGTAGGCCGGACTTTTCACATCGCTTCGCAAGGAGGTTCCCACGGCTGTTCCGTCGGCATAGGTCTTGGTGCGCAGATTCTCTTTCATCCAACACTGTTTGCCAATGAGTACCGTTTTGTATCTATTCCCTTCAATGTCAACGAGTTCTGAACAAGGCTGGCCGTCTTTGCCTACTGGGCTTGTGCGGGCCGGCGTCTCATTTTCATCGCTGTTCTCATCGGAAGCCCCAATGAAATTATCACGCTGGTTGATGCCGTTGTTGCCGTCAGAGATTGACTCTGTGTTATCCTCTCCTTTGGAACAGGTGCCTAAGCCAATGATTATTCCAATGATAACCAATGCGATTATTGCAATGATGATTGCGCGGTTTTTCCGTTTGTTGTTTTTGTTTTCTGTCATAAAAGGGGAACTGAATGCGGGTTCTGTCGTTAATGGTTCGGTAGCTTTGGTAGGTTCGTTTCCCGCTTCTTCTGTTTCGGGCACGGGGTTTGGGGTGGGTGCAGAAGATTGGGAATCAACCAAATCGCGTAGGCTGGTCGGCTTGGCGTTGCTATTGCTTGGTTGCGCGTTCACCAAGTCCATAAGACTGCGTTTAGTCGAAGCGGTTTTTTCGGTTTCCTGTGATTCGAGTGGCTGTTCGGTTGCAACCTCTTCTTCCGAAATAGGAGTCGCTTGCTCTTCCTCAACACGCTCTTCACTCTCTTGTGCGGGTTCGTTTTCCGGTGTGGCTTCCGAATCGATGATTTCAAATTCAACAGGAGCTTCGCTGTTTGTCTCGTTGTCGGGTGTTTCCGCTTCTGCTTCCTCGCTTGCGGTTTCTATGTTTTCAGGAGCGGAAGTCTCCGTGGAGGATTCTGTTTCCTCTACCGATTCTGATTCTGTAATAGGCTCTTCTTCGGAAATGCTTTCAACTTCTTCATCGGGTGCTTCATCGGTAATTTCCTTGTTTTCAGGATTTTGATTTTCTGGTTCGGGGGAATTCATCTCTTCGGAAGGGGCGGACGACTCCTCTGTTTCAGCAACGTTTGTCTCTTCTTTAGTGGGAATGGGAACCTCGACGGGAGGAATTTCCACGATAGGGGGAAGGGGTTCTACGGCTGAAGGGAGAATGGCGGCGGCGGAAAGAATGGCAAACAGCTCCTGCGAGTTTTGGGCGCGGAATGCAGGATCAGGTATCAGGCATCTTTTGAGAATCTCGTTCCAAGGCGTCTCGATGTGATTCAGCTTTTGGGTGAATCTGTTCTCATTCATTTGCAGAAGAAGGGCTTCGCGTGCTTCATCCGATGTGCGAACGCCTTCGATGTCAAAGAGTGGTTCTCCGGTAAGTATCTCATATACAATGGCTCCGTAGCTCCAAAGGTCGGTGTTGTACCGCAGATTCTGCCCGCTTAAGTATTCGGGAGAGTTGTAGCGAAGCGATTCCAGCTCCGGCCCTTTCCCAAGTCCGAATACGACTTTGGGAATGAGGTTGTGGCCGTTTTTGACCACCCAGATATCATTTGTGTTCAAATCGCAATGGAGAAGCCGGTGCGCATGCAGAAAACGGATGGCTTCCAGCAGGTCGGTTGCGAGCTGATTCCGCTGAGCGTAATCTATATCCGTTGCAAGCGTTTCTGCAAGGGGGCCGTCTTGCAGGTATGGGAGTATGGCGAAATCGAACACCCCTTGAGGCGTGTTGAAAGTGTATAATGTTTCGTAATTCGAGACGTTCTGGTGGCGTGGAAGCATCCGCAGCGCTTCATATTCATCGTGTAGAGGTGATGTCTCTTGGGTTACCGGAGCAATTCGGATGAGCACGACACGTTGCGTTAGACGGTCGAATCCTTTATATACGGAAGTCCACCCGTGACTATCTATTTTGTCGGTGCGGATGTCGTATTGATAACGTTTGAAAAAATCTTTGGGATCCATAATACGGTGCTTTTAACGTATTTCTTGCCAAAATCAGCGCGCAAAGTTACAAAACAATGCACAATTTTGTATGCGATTCTGCAACTATTTTTGACAAAAAAGAATCAGGAATCAATTGCCCTATAGTCAATGGTCAGCAGTCAACTTTCTCTATTTCAATCTGATTTTCTGGCCGATTTGCAGGGTGCTTGTTTCTGTGAGGTTGTTCAAGGAGTAGAGTTTTTGGAGCGGGATGTTGTATTTCCGTGCGATGGCGGATAAGGTTTCCCCTGCTTTCACCGTATGGTAGTTGGCATTCGGAGCAGCTGTACTTTGCGCGTCATTCTCTTCCGCTGCGACGGATTCAAATTCTGTCTTGCTGATAGTCAATACGTTGCTGGTAAGTTCTTCTTCTTCGAAATCGATCATCTTGGCAGGATTGAAATGTTCGTAAAGGAAGCGGGTTTCAAAATGGAGGTGGTTGCCGCTGGCTCGTCCGCTATGTCCGCCGAAGCCGATGACCTGTCCTGCCTTGACCCTCTCGTTGGCCTGAACGGCGATGGAGTTCAGGTGTGCATAAACGGTTTCCAATCCGTTATAATGCCTTACCACCACCACATTGCCATACGCGCCGTAATCCTTCGCCATTCTGACCACACCGTCGAAACAGGAGAAAATCGAGTCGTTCAGATTGATGTCAAGGTCAACGCCGGAGTGCATCTGACCTTTTCGATTGCCGTAATTTGAAGTGACCACTGCGTCGCGGCACGGCATGGAAAACGGGTTGTTGTCGTTTTCAACCAGTATGATTTTGATGTCCGCATTATCGCCTAAAGAAACGCCGAGCGACTTCAAGCGGATGTGGTCGTGATTCCAATCTTGTTGGTAAAGGTTATAGGATGGAATGAGGTAATCTTCTGTAATGCAGTTCGGGCAAGGCGTTGAAGCGGAATCTGCAAGGGACTGTGCTAAGCAGTTTGTCGTTAAAATGCTGATAATGAATAAAATAACAACGATAAAGGAATTTTTCATTTCAAATTTCTTTCAACAAAGGTTATTTAGTGTGATTCGTGGAAGTCCCTGCCTATTTTTTCGATCATATTCGTTGTGGAGTAGCCGTCAACGAAAGGGATGGTTTCTACCAACCCGCCTCGTTTCAGCACAAAATCGGCACCGACAATTTCATCCAATTCGTAGTCGCCGCCCTTCACTAGGATATCGGGCTTGACGATGTGGATGAGTTCTTCCGGCGTATCCTCTTCAAACAGGATGACGTATGAAACGAAGCAGAGTGAGGCGAGTTGAAGGGCGCGGTCGTTTTCGGCGTTGATGGGTCTGTCCGGCCCTTTCAGCCTGCGCACCGACTCGTCGGAATTCAGCCCTACCACCAGACAGTCTCCCTGCGAGCGTGCCTGTGCCAGATATCTGATATGCCCATGATGCAGAATGTCAAAGCATCCGTTGGTAAAGATGACCGTTTCGAACTCGTTGCGCTCGCGCTCGGCGGCCCACTCTTCCGCGTCAATAATCTTTTTGTTGATGATGAACCAAAAGTCTTCTGCCATAATGCCTTGATTAATAGTTATTTCTCTTGTTCTTGGACATTCATCTTCCTTTTGGTGAGTGAAGCGGCAATCATACAGCAGGTACCTACGCTCACCACCATCAAGGTCTGTACGCCCCAGCCGACCCAGCCTGTCGCCAACCCTTGTGTGTAGTTGACGTTGTAAAGCACAAGCGTTGCCGCCACTATAAGCGGATAGGCGCCCAGACCTCCGGGGCCAATCAAAAAACCGATGTTGCCCATCGCGAAAACTGTGAAAATGGCCATGAGCGGCAGCCCGTTCAAAAATGGAAATGCTTGAACGCAGGCAAGAACCTCCGCAAAATAGAGTATCCAGATGAGCAGGGTATATACTATAAACAGCCACGGCTTCTCCAAATCCTTGATGGAAATCAGCCCTTGCCAAATGCCCTCAAAGAATTTTTTGATTTTGGCGAAAAATCCGATCTTGCCCCAGCGGTTCCGTGTGAGATAGGCCACCACACATAGAATGATGATGACACCTACAATGATGAAAAACTTGTAGTTGTGAATCCAATTGTTGAAGGTGCTGCTCAGGCTTTCCCCGAGGGAAGTGCCTTGGTCATCCACGATTAATTCCGACAACACCCTTGTATTCAATAAAATAGCAGAAATCAGCACAATTAAGAAGCAGATGAAATCCACAGCGCGCTCCGTGATGACCGTCCCCAGCGTCTTCTGGAAAGGCACCCTGTCATAATATTGGAGGTAGGTGCATCGGAGCACTTCGCCCAAACGCGGGAAGGCCAGATTCGCGAGGTAGCATACCATCACCGAGTTGAAAACCGAGGAGGAGCGGACGTTGTAACCGAGCGGTGTCAGCAGCTGCTTGTTCCGTAGTGCGCGAATGACATTGTCGGTAAGCCCGATGACAAACGCCAGACATAGGAAAAACCAGCCTCCGTTTTGCATTGCCACTGCAGCGCTGGATTTGAGCTCGTTCCATTGCTCCGCATTCAAATCTTTGATCGAGAGGTAAACAAATAATATCCCGACACCGAAAAAAAGAATGAATTTCACAATTTTTTTCGTGATTTCCAATGCTTTAGATTTCTTTTCCATGAATTAGAATTTGACCGCAAAGATACAATATTTTCATTGATTGCCCAAAGCGAGGTCAGGGCAGCTTTTCCAGCATTTGCCAGAGCATTTGGGTAGGAAGCCCCATCACATTGTAGAATGAACCGTCAATGTATTCAATGCCTACATAGCCAATCCATTCCTGCACGCCGTAAGCACCAGCCTTGTCAAATGGATGATAATGAACGACATAGTATTCGATTTCTTCATCGGTAAGGGAACGGAATTTCACCTTCGTCTCCTGATGGCGCGTCTCTTTGTGGGTGGCGGTCATCACAGTCAGTCCGCTGATGACGGTGTGCTCCTTGCCGGAGAGTTCGTGCAAAATCCGCAAGGCATCTTCTTTGTCTCTGGGTTTTTCAAGGATTTTATCGCCTAAAACAACAATCGTGTCACAGGCGATGAAGAGGCTGTTCGCTGGGAATCTGCTGAAATCGATGGTGGAAAGTTTGAGTTGCGACAAGTACTCCGCCACTTGCGCCGGTGCGAGGTGGTCGGGGTGGATCTCTGGTACGTTGGTAGGCATCACTTCAAAGTCGAACCCCATTCCGCGTAGCAGTTCGTTGCGGCGGGGCGATTTGGAAGCAAGGTGGATTCTGTATTTCTTTAGATTGTCAATCAGCATGTTACGGTAAAACGATATAGTCGATGGCCTCTTTCATCGAATCAAAGTAGTGGAATCGCATGTTTTCGATGTAGGTCTTGTCAATTTCGTCGATGTCCTTTTTGTTATCGGAGGAAAGCACGATGTCGTAGATGCCGGCGCGTTTGGCGGCCAGCACCTTCTCGTTGAGTCCGCCGACAGGCAGTAGTTTCCCGCGCAGCGTGATCTCTCCCGACATGGCGATTTTGTTTCTGATTCTTCTTCCTGTGAAAGTGGAAATGAGGGAAGAGAGTATGGTGATGCCGGCGGAGGGCCCGTCTTTCGGAGTGGCGCCTTCAGGCACATGAACGTGGATGTTCTTTTTCTTGATGAACTCCGCATCTATTTTGAAATCAGCGGTATGTGACTTGATGTATTCGTAAGCGATGGTGGCGGACTCTTTCATCACGTCGCCTAAATTCCCTGTCATCGTCAGTTTCCCGTCTCCCTCGCTGATGACGGATTCGATGAACAGGATTTCGCCGCCTACAGAAGTCCATGCCAAGCCGGTGGCGATGCCGCAGATGTCGTTGCCGATGGCCTTGTCGCGTTGGAAAATCGGAGCGCCGAGGATGTCAAGCAAGTCGTTTTCAGAGATTTTCTTTTCCAAAGTTCCTTCTTGAACATAGAGGGCCGCGCGATGACGGATGATCTTCGCGATGGTCTTTTCCAATCCGCGAACACCGGATTCCCGCGTGTAATTGCTGATGATGTGTTCGATGATTTTGTCGGAAAAAGAGATGGATTTCTTTTCAAATCCATTTTCTTTCAATTGTTTGGGAATCAGATGCTTCTTGGCAATGTTGATTTTCTCTTCCAGGAAATAGCCGGAAATGTCAATTACTTCCATTCTGTCAATCAGTGCCGGCGGGATGGTGCTCAAACTGTTTGCGGTGGCGATGAAGAGGACTTTGGAGAGGTCGTAGCCGACTTCAAGGTAGTTGTCGTAGAAGGTGGAGTTCTGTTCGGGGTCCAGTACTTCGAGCAGTGCGGCGGACGGGTCGCCTTGCACGTTCATTCCCAATACTTTATCAATTTCGTCGAGTACGAAAACGGGGTTGGAGGTGCCGGCTTTCTTAATGCTTTGGATGATGCGTCCGGGCATGGCGCCGATGTAGGTGCGGCGGTGTCCCCGAATCTCGGATTCGTCGCGCAATCCGCCTAACGATACACGAACGTATTTGCGTTTCAGCGCGCTGGCAATCGACCTGCCCAATGAAGTCTTGCCTACTCCTGGAGGGCCAACCAAGCAGATGATGGGCGATTTCATGTCGTTGCGCAGTTTCAGTACGGCCATGTACTCAATGATGCGCTGTTTCACTTTCTCCAAGCCGAAGTGGTCGGTATCCAGCACTTTACGGGCGCGTTTCAGGTCGAAATCATCCTCCGAGTATTCATTCCACGGCAAATCCACGAGGAGTTCCAAGTAGTTGACCTGCATGGAGAAGTCGGGTGCCATGTGGTTGGATCGTTGCAGCTTCTCCAACTCGCGCTCGAACAGTTCCTGCACCGTCTTGTCCCACTTCTTGTTCGCCGCTTTCTTCTTCAAATCGTCGCAAACCCTATCGACCGGCGATTCGCCCAACTCTTTCTGAATGGTCTTAATCTGCTCATTCAGAATGTATTCCTTCTGTTGACGGTCAATCTCCTTCTTGGATTTGTCCTGTATGTTGGCCTTGATTTCCAGAATTTGCAACTCTTTATACAAATATTTCTGTACTTTGTCGGCGCGTTCTATCAGGTCGGGAATTTCCAGAATCTGTTGTTTTTCAGGTATTTTCAATCCACCGTACGAGGCCATGAAGTGAACGAGGAAGGAAGGGCTCTCTATGTTGTTGATGGCGAACATCGCTTCGCGCGGAAATTGCCCCGCCAGTTGAATCATTTTCTCGGCGGTTTCTTTTAGAGAGGCAACTAATGCCTTGAGAACCTTGCGGTTACGTACGTTCCTGTCGAAATCGTTGGTCGGATAGTCCTGGACTTTCGCCACTAAATAGGGCGTGGTCTCCGTCAGTTCCAGCAGTTCAAAGCGTTTGAGCCCTTGTACGATGACGGTGGCGTTTCCATCAGGCAAGTTGATGTATTTCAGTATTTTGGCAAAAGTTCCGATGTGGTATAAATCCGCGAAATCTGGGTCTTCCACCTCCGTATCTCTCTGTGTGACAATGCCGATGGGCTCGTCGGTATGGGAGTAGTCATGGCAGAGGTGGATGGATTTGGCGCGTCCGACAGTGATTGGGATGACAAGTCCGGGAAAGAGCACGGTATTGCGCAGGGGCAGGATTGGCAGGATGTCGGGCATTTTCATTTTCCGCATTCTCTCCTCGTCTTCTGCAGTGAAAAGGGGTATGAAGTTGGCGTCGCCGGAACTGATGATTTCGCTCATAAGCTGTTCTTTATTTAGGAAGTCCATGGTTTTAAAAATTATTTTTCAAGGCGAAGTGCGATTTCATAAACCTTTTTCAGGAGATTTTGTTCAATGGGATCCAAACTTTTATGGCGACGTTGCATCATCATGTCGGCTGTAATCATCGCTTGGTCAAGGATATAGCGTTCGTAAGCGTGGCTGGCGTTTCCAAAAGAGAAGGAGGGGACGAATTTCGGGTGGAGATTGGTGCCGAAAAGGCAGGTGCACACGCCGACGGTGGTGCCGGTGTTGAACATCGAGTTGATGCCGCATTTGGAGTGGTCGCCCATAATCAGACCGCAGAACTGCTGGTTGGTCTCTTCCATTCTGTGTGTGAAATAGTCCCACAGGCGGACGTTGGAGTAGTTGTTCTTGAGGTTGGAGCAGTTGGTGGCGGCGCCGAGGTTGCACCACTCGCCGATGACGCTGTTGCCGAGGAAGCCATCGTGCGCCTTGTTGGAGTAGCCGAGAATGACCACATTGCTCAGTTCGCCGCCCACTTTGCTGTAGGGCCCGATGGTGGTGGCTCCGTAAATTTTGGTGTCGAGTTTGGTGACGGCGTGTTCGCAAAGGGCGATCGGACCGCGCAAACGGCATCCTTCCATCACTTCCGCATCCTTCCCGATGTAGATGTAACCTTCTCTTACATTGAGGGTTGCGTCTTCCACAACCGCACCTTCTTCAAGGAAAATCCGGTTGGCATCACCGATGACGACATTGGTGGGACTGAGAGGTTGGGAGGTGCGACCGCGGGTGATCAATTCAAAATCGCGGGTGATTTCCTGTTCGTTATATAAGAAAATATGAAAAGGACGGGAGATGAGCTGGTAATTCCCGTTGAAAGATTTTTGATGGTAGGGGAGGGAGGATGATTCGATTTGGAGGTAGCTGTCGTAGAAGTTGCGCAGATTCTCGGCATCATCGGTGCGGAAGGCGAGCAGATGGTTCTCGTCGTAGAGGGCTTCGCCGATTTTCAGGTCGAGGATGGCGGCGATGAGTTCGTCGTTAGGAAGCAAAGAGCTTGCAATCAGCAGGTTGTCATCGGACGTATGAAGCGGGAACTTTTCTTGAAGGTAGATTTGGCTAAGGGTGGATGAGTTTTGTCCGAGAAGTCTTTCCCATTTTTCGCGGATGGTGAGGATGCCCACGCGCAGTTCGGATGCCGGACGAGTGTAGGTGAGCGGCAGCAAGTGCGGACGGCACCAATTGTCGAAGAAAATCAGGTTCATGTTGCTCTTTTTTTACAAAAAAAAGAGGCTTTTTTAGTGAAAAAAAGCCTCCACATTATGATGAAAATGGATTGTTCTTAGTCTTTCTTGGCAGGATGTTTTGCATATTTGTTGCGGAATTTATCCACACGACCGGCGGTATCCACCAATTTCATCTTACCAGTGAAGAAAGGATGTGAGGTGTTGGAGATTTCCAACTTGATTAACGGATATTCCTTGCCGTCGTCCCATACAATCGTATCTTTGGTTTGAACGGTTGATCTGGTCAAAAACGCGGTTTCATTTGACATATCTTTGAAAACAACCGCTCTGTACTCCTTAGGATGAATGTCTTTTTTCATTACTTTTCGCTTTATATATTCTTTAAAATTTCGGACTGCAAAAATACAACTTTTTTTTATACGGAAAACCATGTTGATAAAAATATTTTTTGGCTGGTTTTCACAAAAAAAGGCTCTGGATTTCGGAGCCTTTGTATTAGGGGGAGGGGAGTGGTTACTCCTCGTTGTGTACGCAACGTACGCTGTATCCGAACTCGCCAGAGGTGGGTTCTATTTCAATCGTACCGCACTGCGAGCCGAATTGGCAGGCATGGAAGACGGAGGATGCGGGAGTGTACGACCACAAGTAGGTCGTTACATACAGATACTCGAAACGGCCACTCTCGGGATTGAAGATACCAGCGGGCTCGGCACTGAAACCGCTGGTGTTGGTACCAGGGTTGAGCCAGTGATCCGTTGTCATCAATCTGGGGGCATCGTAGTGTACCATCAGGTCGGCAAAGTCCTCGTCATCGGGGATGTGCCATCCGTCGGGGCAGATGCCCTGCACTTGCGTCGGCAAACTGCGGGAGAGCTTGGTTGCGGCATAGTAGTCGTAGAGGTATCCGTAGGTGGTCAGGTCGGTGCCGGGATATTGCATGTGTGGCACCTCGCCACCGCCCTGTGCCGCCGTGTAGTGCGTGGTGCGCATGTTGGGAACCGTCCAGCAGTTGCTGCCCGCACGAACTGTTCCGTACACGTTGCCGTCTCCGTCGGTCGCGGTCATCGTTCCGCCGCAAGGCGGATAAAGAACGGTCACAACCTGCGTGAATTCAAGGAATCCACCGCATTCGTCGATGACCTTCCAAGTGATGGTGTAGGGACTGAGGTCTGCGCTGAAGCGGTTGTCAAGCGGACCGTTCGTGTTTTGTACTGTCAAGGTCATGTCGGTCATATTGTTCGTGAGAATGTGGTTGAGATTGATCAAGGTGTCGCTGCGACCGTACAAGAGCACGACCGTCGTGTCGGGGCAAGTGAATTCCACGTTTCCGGGCGTATAGATGGAGGGCCTGATAGTGATGTGCTGTGTGTGGGATGTGCTGTTGTTGCACAGGTCAGTCAATGTCCACTGGCGGTTGATGACGCGGTTCCCAGAATCGTTGCCGGTGGTGTCAAGGTCGATCCATACTGCCTCGATGCCTGTTGCGCAATTGTCGGCTTCATCGGTCACGTCGCCCGTGATAGCGATATCGGCATTGATGATGCCACCTGTCTCACGACAGAGTGTAGTGTCGGCGGGTACCGTGAAGGTGGGTGCTTCGATGTCTTTCACCTCGAACGACGAAGTTTGGGTGAAGGTGCAGTTGAAGTGGTCGGTCACGGTTACGTTGACGGAGTAGGTGTTCCCGCAATCGTTGGCACCGATTTGTACAGCCGTCGTGTTGGCGGCGTCGGCATCGGTGGCATCTCCACTCCATACGTAGTGGTAGTCAGGCGTGCCGCCCGTCACTGTGACGCTGATAGCGTAGTTGCCCTGATTGGGGCAGGTGTTGGCAGGGTTGGTAATGACTGCATTCAGTGCATCTGGCTCGGTGAGG
>ONXT01000072.1 GCA_900321845.1 uncultured Bacteroidales bacterium
TATTTTATTATTAAGTAAGAAGGATGTTTCAGAATAGTTTGTTTTTTGTTGAGAAACAGGAGGTTGGAGATGATTCAGCCGATTTTTCAATTCGTTTGAATCCCGAACATCGAATCTTTGAAGGTCATTTCCCCGGAGATCCCATCGTGCCGGGCGTGTGCATTTTCCAAATTGCCACGGAACTTTTTGGATTGATCGTCCCTGTTGAAAATCCAATTTTTAGTGTTAAAAATGCGAAATTCCTGAATATTATCCGTCCTTTGAAACAACGTGAGGTGAATTATCAACTCGCTTGGGAGCCTGCGGAAAGCGGATATGTAGTCAAGGCGTCAGTCTCCTTTGAGGATACGAAATTCGCAATAATATCTTTCAAAGTTTGCAGTAATCAGTAATTATCGTGCAACCACCTTTAGATCAACGCTTTAATGAGCTTAACATTTGTATTGTAATCCCCACTTACAATAATGCTGGGACGATTATGCAGGTGATTAAGGCGGCGTGCAGTCGGTGCAACCATGTCATGGTAATCAATGATGGTGCGACGGATGCGACATCCGATTTGTTGAAAAGCGTTGAAAATGAAGTGATTCTGATAGGTTATTCGCCGAATAGGGGAAAGGGCTATGCGTTGAAAACCGCTTTCCGAGAAGCTAAAAAACGTGGCTTTGACTACGTAATCACGATGGACTCCGACGGGCAGCATTCGGTGGACGACTTGCCCGTTTTTTTGGATGCTATCCAGCAACACCCTGATTCCCTGCTGATTGGCAGTCGCGGAATGAATCATCCGAACATGCCGCAGCAGAACACTTTCGCCAATAAGTTTTCCAACTTCTGGTTTACGCTTCAGACCGCCCATCGTTTGCCGGACACGCAGTCGGGCTACCGCCTCTATCCTCTGCGCAGAATGGGAGGAATGCATTGGATGACAAGTCGTTACGAGACGGAATTGGAGATTTTGGTGCGCTCCGCCTGGCGCGGAATCCCCTTGATTCCCGTCCCAATCAATGTATATTATCCTCCCGCCGAAGAGCGCGTTTCGCATTTCAGACCGCGTGCTGACTTCTTCCGCATCAGCGTGCTGAATGCCGTTTTCTGCCTCTTGGCCGTTGTCTACGGCTATCCTTCCATGCTTTGGCACAAAATCTTCAAATATCATCGTTAAATGCGCAAGTTTTTCGTAGGAATTTACAGGTTTTTTGAAAAACACCGCTGGGCGATGTGGCTGACCCTGCTGACTTTGGTCGCTGTGGCCATCGTGGGCATCATGCACATAAGGTTCGTGGAGGATATCAGCAATTTTTTCCCTGAAAACGGCCAAAACAAAAGAGTGAACGATGCCTACCAGCATATCGGCTCCGATAACCGCATCGTCATCAATATCAAACAAGCCCGTCGCGATACAACGCAAGAAGTTGATTATGAGTTGCTTACCGCAGCTGTGGATTCGCTGGTCGCCCGTCTTTATCAGAATGACAAGGACAGTTTGATGCAGAAAGTGCTCTATCAGGTTGACAATCAGCAAATTGCAGATATTACGACTTTTGTGGTCAAGAATATGCCCTATTTTTTAGAGGAGGAGGATTATGCCCGAATGGATACGCTGATAACCTCTCAATACACTGATTCATTGCTGGTTAACGATGTGATGATTCTTTCCTCCCCGACGGGGTTCATGCAGCAGGTGATTCTTTCCGACCCCTTGTTCTTTTCTGGAAACGTCTTGAAAAAACTGGATCATTTCCGGGTGAACGACCAATATCAGGAGAATGGCGGCTATATTTTCAACCATTCCGGCGATGAGGCGATTGTGGTGGTGACTTCCAAGTTCCCTGTCAGCGAAACTTCCCATAATGCCCGCCTTGTCAAACAGATTGACGAGGCGATGCAAACGGTTGAAAAACAATTCGATAGCAAGGTCAAAATAACGGATTTCGGCGCCTCTTTGGTCTCGCAGACCAACTCGCACCAAATCAAAAAGGATAGTTTGTGGGCCATTTTGCTGTCCCTTTCTTTCATCGTTGCGCTGCTCATCTACTATTATCGGAATCTGAAATGTATCTTGCTGATTGTCTGCACGATATCTTTCGGCGGGCTCTTCTCTTTGGGTTTTATTGTGCTGTTTGAAAATCCGATTTCCATCATTGCGGTCGGCGTCGCTTCCATCATCATCGGCATTGCCATCAACTACCCGATTCATCTGCTTTCACATTTTAAAAGAACAAGTGATAAAGAGCAGATTATCAAGGATATAGTGACTCCTTTGCTAATCGGAAACATCACAACGGTCGGCGCGTTCCTGAGTTTGCTGTTCATCAGTTCGGATGCTATGCACGACCTCGGACTGTTTGCCGCACTCCTTTTAGTCGGCACCATTATGTTTGTGCTCATTTTCCTGCCGCATCTGTTGGGAAAACGTCCGGAAAAATGGCAGGAATCGCAACTTTCTTTCAGAAAAGTTGCAGAATTTCATCCCGAAAACCACCCTTGGTTGCTGGTGGTGATTCTGGCTCTCACTGTGGTGTTCTTCATCGGAAGTTCGAAGACCTCTTTCGAGACGAACATGCACAAAATCAACTATATGACGGATGAGCAGCGCGCTGCATTCGAGAAGTTGGTGGCTGAATCCGATACGACGGTGCAGACGGTCTATTGCATTGCGGAGGGCAAAACGACCGATGCGGCCTTGCTGAAGTACGAAAAGGTTTCGCCGACACTTTCCAAGATGTTGCAAGATTCTGTTACTAAACAAGTTAGCGGAATCAGTGTGTTTCTTCCTTCGCAGCAGCAACAGCAGAAAAGGCTGGCTTTGTGGGATGACTTCTGGTCAAAACATCGTGAGCAATTCCTGACCTCGTTCGCAAAATCCGCGAAAGAAAACGGTTTCAGCGAGGTGGCATTCGAGGATTTCTATGCCACATTGCAGAGTGATTTCCAGCCGCAGCCGGTGGATTACTTCGAGTCGGCTCTCCATGATTTGGTCTCTTCTTACATCGTTGAAGAAGATGGGAAATCGATGATTTATAGTATTTTACAAGTAAAAAAACAAGAACGGGAGCAGGTTGAGCAACGGCTCAATTCCGTTGATGCGGATGTTTTCGCATTCACGGATTCCTCCATTATCACAAGAATGATTGATGCGCTTTCCGGTGACTTCGACTATGTGCTTTACATTTGTGGTTTCATCGTTTTTGCATTCCTGCTTTTCTCGTTCGGCCGCTTGGAAATCGCGCTGTCCGCCTTCGTCCCCTTGACCATCGCTTGGATTTGGATTTTGGGCATCATGGGTGTTTTTGACATCAAATTCAACATTGTCAACATCATTTTGGCTACGTTTATTTTCGGTCAGGGCGATGATTATGCCATTTTTGTGACGGAAGGGGTGATGTACGAATACCGGACGGGGCGTAAGATGTTGGCGCAATTCAAGAATTCCATCATTCTTTCCGCTTCGATTATGTTCTTGGGAATTGGCATGTTGATTTTTGCCAAACATCCCGCGATGCGTTCGCTGGCGGAGGTCACTGTCATCGGCATGGCTTCGGTAGTGATGATGGCTTACATTTTCCCACCGTTGATTTTCAAGTGGTTGACCTCCAAAAATGGCAAGTTGCGCCGCGTTCCCGTCACCCTTTGGAATCTGCTGAAAACGATTGCGGCCTTTTCCATTTTCTTTGTCGCCTCTCTGGGCATCTCCCTTTGGGCCATTTTCTGCAAAATTTTCTTCAATAGAAATGAAAGGTTGAAACGACACTTTCATCGGATGCTTTGCAACGTGATGCGCTTTTTCGCCAAGGCGATGTTCCAAGTGGATTATGATTTGCAAAATCCTAATAATGAGGATTTTAAGAAACCTTCCATTCTCATTTCCAACCACCAGTCGCACTTGGACATGCTCTATTTGCTGACATTGTCTCCCAATATCGTGGTGCTGACAAACCAGTGGGTTTGGAACTGTCCCTTCTATCGCTGGATTATCCGCTACGCTGATTTCTTGCCAGTGGCTGACGGCATTGAGTCTAACGTTCCGAAACTCAGTGAGTTGGTTCGTCAAGGTTACTCGATTTTGGTTTTCCCAGAGGGCACCCGCTCCGCCGATTGCGATATCCTCCGCTTCCATCAGGGCGCGTTCTATCTGGCCAACGAGCTGAATCTGGATGTGTTGCCGGTGGTTTTGCATGGGGTAGGGCACGCGTTTCCGAAAGAGGAGTTCCTGCTCCACAAGGGAAAGGTGACAGTTTCGGTTTTGAACAGGATTTCCGCTAATGCGGATTTGCGCCGCAATCAACCGACCTTGAAGGTTGCACAGGCGTTCCGTCATCTCTATATTCGTGAATATCAAAGAATTGCAAGTGAGGTTGAAACGCCATCCTATTATCGTGAATGGGTAATGCAAAACTACATTTACAAAGGGACGGAGGTTGCGCGCGAGTGCCGTCGGCAGTTCAGGAATTTCGAAGATTGGCAGAAAGAGATTGCCAAACTTCCCAACGAGGGCACGTTGTTGATTCAAAATTGCGGGCAGGGAGAGTTTTCTTTGTTGGTTGCGTTAACTAAGAAAAATTTGCATATTTTTGCGATTGATAAAAATCAGGAGGCATTGGAGGTGGCTTCGCATTGCGCCGCCATTCCGCAGAATCTCCATTATGTAACGGAACTTGATGAAAATCAATGTTTTAATCTTATTTTAGATCAAACAAAAATAACAGAAAAATAAAATATTCAACGATGAAATGTAAATTGATTTATCCGAAGTGGAAAAAATTGCCAGGACAAACTACTTTTAATTTGCCTCCTCATGGTGCGGTGGTTTTTGCCGCAACGTTGCCGGAGGAAGTGGAAATCTCCTTTACCGATGAAAATGTCGAGGAGCTTGATTTTAATGAGGAGTGCGATTTCGTCGCTATTTCCATGATGCTTTCCACTCAGGTCAAGCGTGGTTGGGCGATTGCCGACAAGTATCGTGCGATGGGCAAAAAGGTGATGTTCGGCGGTATTTCAACGATGCTGCATGCGGAGGAGACGTTGCTCCATGCCGATTCGGTATTCTTGGGGGAATCGGAAGGCCGTATGGAAGCCGTGATTGAGGACTTGAAAAACGATAAGTTGAAAAAAGTCTATAATTATATGGGGCAACAGCCGGACATCGCGTTAGTTGGTCCTGCTCGCCGCGATTTGTACAAGCGTGATCTTTACAACCACAAGGGTGTCCAGATGGTGGATTTGTTCCACGCCTCCCGCGGTTGCCGTTTCAGCTGCTATCCTTGCGCCGTTTCTTACTTGGGTGGTCGTTGCTTCCGCGCACGTCCCATTGACAAGGTGCTTGAAGAGTTGGAGACCATCGACAACAACCGTCTCTTCATCGTTGATAACTCGTTGGCACAGGACACGCAATGGGAGATGGACCTCTTCCGCGAGATGATTCCGTACAAGAAAAAATGGATTAGCCATACGATTGAAGACAAGCCGGAGGTGTTGGATTTGGCAGCGCAGGCGGGTGCATGGTATGTCTATCAGGCGGTTTATGACACTTCCGACTACATCAAAGAGCGTATTAAACGTTATCACGATTATGGAATCGGGGTGGAAGGCACCATTCTGTTTGGATTGGACAACCAGACCGAAGACGACATCCTGCGCCTCATCGACTTCCTGCTCAATGTGGATTTGGATTTGGCGGAATTCACCATTCTGGCACCGTTCCCGCACACCAAGGCCTACGACGACTTGATGCGAGAGGGCCGCATTTTCGACCATGATTGGGATCACTACAATGCCGGTCAGGTGGTTTATCAGCCCAAACACATGTCGCCTGAACGTCTGCAGGAATTGTATGAATATGCCTGGAAAGCGTTCTATGGTTCTGAAACTCAGGAAGAAAAAATGTTCCGATTGTTCACCCGCGTCATGTTGCGCGAAATGGAGGACGGAACCTATCGTCCGCGTAACCGCAAGTTGGCCAACAAGACCTTCGGTAAGGATGTTGACCGTACCAAGAGCCATTTTAACGCATTTTAATGTTTTTTTAGAAATTAATATCAATACAGATGAAAGTCAGCGATAAATATTTTGATGAAAAATTCGATTTTGCTGGACAATGGGATATGCCTTCGACCTGTGGTCTGAAAATTATTCAGAAGGACGACATTTCAATTGTCTTGGTGACTGAGTTGTATCAGGACAATCCGGGAACGTCGGTTACCTATGCTGCTGGTTCTCTGATTAAGCAGATTTGTGATGCAAAGTGCTTGGATATCAATAAAATAAAATACATTGAGTGTAATCCCAGCACTAATTCCAAACTCTCTTTTTATGATGAGGAGATGTTTTTGGTGGACTTCATTTTACAAGATGGGATGCCGGTTGATTTGAAGTACCACAAATTAACAAAAGAAGAAATACAAAATTTATTGTGATGAGAAGATTTGTACTGTTTTTTGTTTTTTTAACAATCTCAGTTGCGCTTTTTGCCCAGCCGAAGCCATTCCGCATTTGGAAGGATGTTCCGACTATGAAGCATCAGCGTTCGGAGATTTACGTTTATCCCGCTCCCGACTCCATTAACACGGGAATCGCCGTAATTGTTTGTCCTGGAGGAAGTTACAGTCATCTGATGGGCATTGCAACGGAGGGCTATGCTGTGGCTGAATGGCTGAACGCACAAGGTATCAACGCTTTCGTTCTCCGCTATCGTGTGGGCAAGGACGGCTATCACCATCCCGCGATGATTCAAGACGTGCAGCGCGCCATCCAACTGGTGCGCGACCATGCCGGCGAATACCATATCAACGCGGAGAAATTGGGCACGATGGGTTTTTCCGCCGGCGGTCATCTCGTTACGATGTCGGGTGCCTTTTACAAGGATGATTATCTGAAACCACTTGGTATCCAGTCGAATGCGAGTCTGAAGCCGAATTTTGTGGTGCCAGTTTACCCTGTCGTTTCCATGCAAGACAGCATCGCACACCAGCGTTCGCGCCGCAATTTGCTCAGTCGCCATTATACCAAAGAGCAGCAGGACAAGTTCTCGATGGAGTTGCAGATTCCCAACGACATGCCTCCCACGTTCCTTGTTACTGCCAAAGATGATCCCGTAGTGATGTACCAGAACAGCGTGCAATTAGATAAAGCGTTGACAAACAAGCATATAAAACACGAATTTTGGCTGTATGATACTGGCGGTCACGGCTATGCGATGAGCGAAGAACGGGCGGGTGAAACAGCGAAATGGCGCTTTGAATTTATGAGATGGCTTTACAAGATTAAAATTCTTGAAACACCATACAAATATTAATATTGAACCAAATCAATGATTTAAGAAATCAACGATATTACAATGTCTTTATTCCCAGATAATTACGTTTCAGATATTGAATTCCAGCCCAAAGAGGTCATCAAGCGGTTTCAAGAAGAAAAACTGCACGAGCATTTGGTTTACTTGAAAGCGAAATCTCCTTTTTATCAAAAAATGTTTGAAACACAACATATTGATATTGAGAAGATTAAGCTATTGGAGGATTTGCGGAATATCCCCTTTACGGAAAAGAAGGATTTGCAGCAGCATAATTATGACTTCCTTTGTGTTCCGAAGGACAAGGTGATTGACTACATCACGACCTCCGGAACGTTGGGCGATCCTGTGACCTTCACCTGTAGTGAAAGCGACCTGCAACGGCTTGCCTATAATGAAAAAATCTCGTTTATGTGCGCGGGATTGCGTCCGGGGAATGTCCTGCAGTTGATGACGACCATCGACAAGCGCTTTATGGCAGGGCTGGCTTACTTCTTGGGAATCAGGTCGTTGGGCGCAGGTATCATCCGTGTGGGCAACGGTATTCCCGAATTGCAGTGGGACACCATCCAGCGCATCCGCCCCGACGCTATCATGTGCGTGCCTTCGTTCATCCTGCGCCTCATCAGTTATGCGGAGGCGCACGGCATCGACTACAGGAATTCCTCCGTCAAGAAAATCATCGGTATTGGGGAGGGATTGCGCGACCAGAATTTCAACTTGAATCTGCTGGGCCAGCGCATCAAGGAGAAGTGGGACGTGCAGCTTTATGCCACCTATTCCTCCACGGAGATGTCCACCACGTTCCCCGAATGTGAGTACGGTTGCGGCGGGCACCATCATCCCGAATTGATTATTGTGGAAATCATCGGCGATGACGACCAGCCCGTCAAGCCCGGCGAAGTGGGCGAAGTGGTGGTCACCACATTGGGCGTGGAGGCGATGCCTTTGCTCCGTTTCCGCACGGGCGATATGGCCAGTATTCACACCGAACCCTGCAAGTGCGGGCGTAACTCATTTAGAATCAGTCCGATTGTGGGGAGGAAGAACCAGATGATCAAGCTGAAGGGCACCACGCTTTATCCTGCCGCCATCTTCGATGTGCTGGATAATGTGGATTATGTCGCCAATTACATCATCGAGGTGGATTCCAACGAGATTGGTATGGACAGAGTCACGGCCGTTGTGGGCAGTCGCAATCCGGACGAAGAGGCGGTTGTGAAGGACCTGAAGGACCGTTTCCGCGCCCGCCTGCGTGTCACCCCTGACATCCGCTTCGATTCTATTGAAAATATTCAGAAAATACAGTTCCCCGATGTGAAGCGCAAACCCGTGAAATTCATCGATAAAAGGAATCTTTGATTTTGATTTAACTCCACATATTCATAATTCATCATTATTAGCTTATGGAGCAACGATTTGACGATATGCGTCCCTACACGGATGAGGAGATTCCGGCCGCGGTACAGCGGATTGTGGACAACCCCTATTTCCCGGCCATCTGCGCCTATCTGTTTCCGAAGGAGCCGGTGGAGAACGTGCGCCAACTTTGTTTGTCGGCCACCACTGCCGATGCTTTCCAATCCTTGGTGATGTCGCGCGTGGTCAAGTCCATCCTCGACCAGACTACGGAGGGGGTGACGGCGCTGAACTTTGACAAAATCGACGATTCCCGCAAGAGCATCTTCATCTGCAATCACCGCGATATTCTGCTGGATGCTGCGATGGTGCAGTATTTCCTATATGAAAATCACAAGGCCTTTTCAGAGATTACTTTCGGGAGCAATCTGATGAAGGGGGATCTGGTGATTGATATCGGCAAGGTGAATCGGATGTTCCGGATTATGCGTGGTGGCAACATGCGTGATTTCTACAAGCAGTCGATTGAGGTTTCCGCCTATATGCGCTATGCGATTCTGGAGAAAAACCGTTCCGTTTGGATTGCACAGCGCAACGGCCGTACCAAAGACGGCAACGACAAAACCGAGATGGCCGTGCTGAAAATGTTTGCCTTGAGCAGCGACAAGCCTTTTGTGGAAAACCTGAATGAGTTGAATATCACACCGATAGTGGTTTCGTATGAATACGACCCCTGCGATTTCCTGAAGACGCAGGAAGTGTTCGTCTCCCGTTATCAGCGATATGAAAAAGCGCCGAATGAGGATTTGATGAGCATCCTTCATGGCATCACCCAGCCCAAAGGGCATGTTCAACTGGTGGTTGCTCCGAGTGTGAGCGAGGCCGAACTCAAGTTCTGCGACCAGTTCGAGAAGAATCATAAGTTCTCAAAGTTGGCTTCAATGATTGACTTGCGTGTTTATGAAAATTATAAGTTGTGGAAGACCAATTACATAGCTTATGATTTGCTTAACAAATCGTATAAGTACGCCGACCATTATGATGAAAATGACAAGAAGCACTTCATTGACTACATGGAAAACGGTTTGAAGGATGTGGTGGGCGAAACAGACGAACTACGCGAGATTTTCCTCGGTATTTATGCCAATCCCGTGGCCAATCGGGAGCTGAATTTTATTTAGAGAGGGAGCAGATTTTCCCCTCATGGCAATGTAAAAACCGAAGTCAATAATTCTGCGTGATGAATTCTTCATTATGAATTAAAAATTGTACTTTTGCAGCCCTAAAACTGCAAGAAAATGACAATTCAAGAAGCTGAAAATGAA
>ONXT01000206.1 GCA_900321845.1 uncultured Bacteroidales bacterium
TCTGCACGGCAGGTGCGCCTCTTATTGGGGCGGCCATCGTCGCGAGCTACGCGGCAGCAAGCCTTACAGCAGGTGGCCATGCTGGAGGCGGCCAAGGAAGCAGCCCAGCAAACTGGGAGATAGACGAACTTCAAGAACATCTCATCGAACAGTGGGCTAAAATCGCAAATCTGTGGGTGGAAGACTCTGAACAGATACTTACCGAAGAGCTGGGCCCGAAAATTGCACAAGGTGCCGAAGCCAAAGTCTATTATCGAGAGGGTGATACCTCAGTGGTAAAAGAGCGTGCCTCCATCTATTCCACCACACAGAAAGCATTAGATGCCATCGTTTTACACAACTACCTCTTTCCAGAAACGGCGATGAATGTTGTCGGATTCACTCGCGACAGCGACGGACTTTTCCGCATCATCCTCACGCAGCCATACGTAAACTGTCTCCGTTTGGCCACAAAAATAGAAATAGATGATATGGTCGCTGCAAAAGGTTTCCGCGACAACTGGAACGGACAAGGGGTAAACTATATTTCAGATCGCCTAGCACTTGAGGATATGCACCCTGCCAATGTGTTCATCGATAGAATTACTGCCCGCCCTATTTGCATCGACTGCATCGTTAAGTTTGTAAAAGCACCCAGTGTTGATCAAATATAAAGAGTTTTTTGGTCTGCGGCAAGCCCTGATACTGAGGAGATTTTTTCCTATTTTTGCCAAAATTATCGAAACATGAAAGCATCTGCACTTTTTAAAGAATATGTATGGCTGGTGGGCACCATCCGGCGGGCGGGGCGCATCACACTGCGCGAAATCAACGAACGGTGGCTGCGCACCGAGATGAGCGACGGCGTGGAGTTCAGCCGCACCACCTTCCGCCGACACCGCACCGAAGTGGAGGAGATGTTCGGCATCATCATCGACTGCGACAGTGAGAACCGCTACTACATCGACGATGCGGAACTGTTCCGCGAGGAGAGTGTGCAGCAATGGATGCTGAACACTCTCACGGTCAGCAACATCGTAAGCGAGGCGCGCGGTCTGCACGACCGCATCCTGCTCGAAAGCATCCCCAGCGAAAGCGAGCACCTGCCGATGGTGGTGGAGGCCATGCGCGAAAACCGGTGCCTTTCCATCAGCTACCAGCGTTATGGGAAGGATAATGTAAAACACTGGATGATAGAGCCCTACTGCATCAAACTTTTCCGGCGCCGCTGGTACCTGCTGGCACGCATGGAGGATGGCGGCTTCCTAACCCTCTCATTCGATCGCATCACGGAAATGGCCATGCTGGACAAGACGTTTGAACTAGCCCCGGATTTTGATGCGCAAACCTATTTCTCCAACTATTACGGCGTTATGCAGGGTAGCAGCGAGCCGAAACAGCGGATGGTGCTGCGGGCGTTCGGCAACGAGCGGTATGCCATGCGCGACCTGCCGCTGCACCACTCGCAAAAGGAGCTGGCGGTAGGCACCGACTACGTGGACTTTGAGGTCTGTCTGCATCCCACGAGCGACTTCTTGGCGCAGATCCTCTCCCGCGGCCGCTGGCTGAAGGTACTGGAACCGAAAGAAATCGCACTGAAAATCAAGCAGATGCACTTGGAAGCAGCGGAAGAGTAGTTTTTTTTCTGAAAAATTATGTAACTGGCCCGCTTTTTGGCGCAGTGCCTGTATATTTTTGCAGCGTGAATTTAAAACAACAGATTATGAAAGCACAAAGCAAATTTTACATGGACTGCCACTTGGCTGGCCGCAAGTTTCACGATGCAGACCTCGTTTGGGACCGTTTGAAAATAGGAATGCCGCTGCGCTTGGAGCGTGAAGCCGACAACCGCTACGACCCCGAAGCCGTGCAGGTCATCCTCAACAGCGATGGCGAGGACTTCCTCCTCGGCTACATCCCCCGCAGCGACAACCAAAAACTCTCACCCTTCTTCGACATGGGACACGACGACCTTTTCGAGTGCCGCATCAACCGCATCAACCCAGACGCCCACCCTGAGGCGCAGGTGCAGCTGACAATCCGGATACGGAAGAAGGAAGAAGAGGATTGACATTGAATATGAGGGCTGGAGATTTCCATCTAATCCCATGCCCGTAACATCTGTTGCAGGCGGTCAGCCACCGCACACCCGAAACCCTCGACATCAACCCCGAAGACCTCGTTGTCAGTGAGAATGTTCACATGGAGTGGAAGTTGAAATAGGAATAGGTATAAAATGATGTATAAACAAAAAAGCGCGCCCAAACGAGCGCGCTTTTTCATATTGCTCCCCTACCCTATTATTTTTCGGGGTTCAAGAACGGATAACCGTAATCGGTGGCGGGGACGAAGGTCTCCTTGATGCAGCGGGCGCTGATCCAACGGTAGAGGTTGAGGGCGCTGCCTGCCTTGTCGTTGGTACCGGAAGCGCGGGCGCCGCCGAAGGGCTGGCA
>ONXT01000067.1 GCA_900321845.1 uncultured Bacteroidales bacterium
ATTGATGATGGTTGTTTTTCACAAGGAATTCTGATGTTTTATATTACTACCCCGCCTACCGGCACCCCTTCTAGAATAGAAGGGGAAATTCCCCGCGCCGGCACTGCAGTGCCAGTGTAAGAAAACATCTCGCCACGAGAGGGCAGACGCAGCAACAAAGCTCATTCCCAAGTCAATGTGTAGCCACCCCTGAAAAAAACCACAAATCCAACTGAAAATCAACCGATTATCTTTCAGGATAATACAACGTGTCGATGGTGGAGGCGAATCCGCACCAATTGCCGATGACGTTTTCCCCACTAAAATTGCAGGGCACCGGTGCCGGGCTCATGAACGGATTCTGTCCGATGGCCAGCGAATAGGTCATCGCCTTCCAGTATTGAAAAGCATCATAATCAATCATTGAGGTTTTCAAATAAACCGTATCGCCCTTCCGATAGGTGATTCGGTAATACTCATCCTTCTCTTCATCGCTCATTTCCGCCATAAACAGTGCAGAGGGATTGGCGCGCAGGATCTCGTAATTGACGGTCTGACCGTTGAAAGTGGCATCATCGAAAGCCACGGGCATGGAGGTCACCCAAAGACGGTCGTGAAGTTTTTTGCCATGCACCTTGATTCTGAACATATAATAGTCGTGGCTGTCGCCATTGTCCTTCAGCAAGATGCGCGAAGTGGGCGTGGTGTCGTTTTCGTCGAAGAAATGCAACCAGGCGGAGTCCAGCCGCACAGGTTCGCAAATCGATGTTTGGGCGACATACTCCTTTCCTCCGTACTGCACCGTCAGCGTGTAGGTTCTGCCGGGCGTGCCAATCACGTTATGCCCGACGTAGGCGAAATAGACGGGGGACTCGGGCGTGAGCGTCGGGGTCAACTGCTCGACTTCGCCGGTGGAGGACTTCACCGTAACGATGGCATCGCTAATCAGCACGTCGTTCATCAGCGTCTGGAAATCGATATCGGCAAAATAGGAGATGCTGCGACTCACAATCACCATAGCGGAGTCACCAGCCTCGATGCTGCCTTCAATCACGATTTTCTGCTCGTAGTCAGGGATATCCACCTCGATTTCCTTCTGACAAGAGGCGAACAGCATCACAAAAACAAGGAGCAACGGATATAGTATTTTTTGCATCATATCAATGTTAAAATTTAAAATTCCAAGTGATTGAGGGCAGGATGGGGAACAGACTCATCTGGTAGGCTTTCGTATGCAGCTCAAAGTTTGCGGCCTCCGCCACAAAATTGGTGTTTGTTTCAAAGAAGATGAAGAAAGGATTTTTGCGGTTATAGACATTGTAAACCGAGAAGTTCAGGCTGGTTTCGAAGCGTTTCCTTTTCACGATGTTCCAATTCAGCGACAGGTCGAGCCGGTGGTAGGGGTCGAGCCGATAGGCATTGCGCGCGCTATACTCGGTGACGAGCGAGCCGGCGAGGAAATAGTAGCCGACCGGGATGGTCATCGTGTTGCCGGAGGCGAACACCCAGACTGCGGAAGCCGTCAGTTTCTTGGGAATGATGTCGTAACTCAGATTGATGGAGACATCGTGGCGGCGGTCATACTTTGCATAGAACACCTCGCCGTAGTTCAAATCGGGGAATTTGCGCTGGGTGAACGATAGCGTATAGCCGATGAAGCCCGTGAAACGTCCCAATGCCTTTTTGAAGAATATCTCCACGCCATACGACCAACCCTTGCCGAAGACATACATCTGGTCGGCATTCTGAGTAATGTCGTCTATGTTAATGCCGTCCTTGTATTCCACCAGATGGTTCATGTGCTTATAGTAGAAATCGACATAGCTCTCGAACATATTCTTATGGAAATTCTGATAGACGCCGAGCGAGACCTGATGTCCGATTTGTGGTTTCACGATGTCGGTGGAAGGCATCCACACATCGGTCGGGAGGGAGATGGTGGCCAGTGCAACCTGATGCAGGTATTGGTAATTAAGTGTGTATGAAGCCTTTATGGAAGTCGCTTTTGCCACTTGGAAGCAGGTGGAGAAACGCGGTTCCACATTGTTGTACTGTTTTATCATCTGACCGGGCTTGTAAACGATGGAGTCGGTGAGCACGCCGTATTCATCGAACACATAGCGCGTGAAACGGCCGATATGTTCAAAATGGGTGTAGCGCAAGCCCAGATTGATTTTCCACCACTTGAAAATCTCAAACTCGTCGTTGGCATAAATGGCTAATTCGTGAGCATAGTAGGGATTGACGTGCGGCAGCGACAGATTCTGACCTTCGCCAGCTTCCACACTCATTGAATTCGGGAAGAAGGTGTGGAAGATATAGTGGACGCCGAATTTGAAAAAATGCGGGAAATGGGGCTGGTAGGTCAACTCCGTTTGGAGAGCCACATCGCGCACGCCGGAGGTCATCTCCATTGAATAGATATCAAGTCCCATTTCGGTTGCGAAATCGTAATTGGTAAACGAGAAGGTGGTATTCAGGAAGAGTTGCGGGTTGATGATGTAATTCCAGCGCAGAGAGGCCGCCGCGTTTCCCCATTTGAAATAGACATTCGTGCTTCCGGAACTGGACTTGAACCCGTATTTGTCTCTGCCATAATAAGCTCCAAGGAAAAGGCGGTGTTTGTCGTTGATGACGACATTGATTTTCGCATTCAAGTCATAGAAATAGAATTTAGTACCTTTAAGCGGCGAAGTCTTTTTCAAGAAAGGCTGAATCAGCGCGTCGATGTAGGTTCTTCTGGCCGAAATGATGAACGAGCATCGCTCCTTTTTAATCGGGCCTTGGATGGTCAGGCGAGAGAATATCAGGCCTATGCCGCCATCGAACTGGAACTTCTTCATATTGCCGTCGCTCTGGGCGACATCCAACACGGAGGCGAGACGCCCGCCGTAATACGCCGGCATCCCCGACTTGGTGATTTCCACGTTTTTAACGGCATCCGCATTGAAAACGGAGAAGAATCCGAAAAGGTGACCAGCGTTGTAGATGGTGGTGCCATCAAGCAGGACGAGGTTCTGGTCGGAGCCGCCGCCACGCACATAAAAGCCCGTGTTACCCTCGCCGCCCGACTGGACACCTGGCAGCAGCTGCACCGACTTCAGCACATCCACCTCGCCGAAGAGCGCCGGCAACGACTTGATGGTCTCTATCTTCATCTCCATCTTGCCGACATCCGTGCTGGTGACATTGTGGTCGGCAGCCTTTCCCGTAATGGTAACCCCTTCTGTTTCAACAATATTCGACACCAATTCAAAATTGAGTTTCATATTTTGTAACAACGAAATGGTGTCCGTAATCGTGCGATACCCCAAGTAATTCACATTGAGGATGTAGGTGCCTTTCGGGGCGGTTATAGAGTAAAAACCCGCCAAGTTGCTGGTTCCCGTGAACGACTGTGTGGCGTCCTCAATCGGGATCAGCATCACCCAGATATCCTTCAGTGTTTCGCCGTTGGCGCTATCCTTCATCACACCGGAAATCGTGTAACGCTGTCCGAAAGCACTCGCTAACGAAAAGAGAATCAGCGTAAGAAACAAGGATGTTTTCTTCATTATATCTATGTTAATCGACGCGCAAACGCATACCAGCCATCAGCGTATCGAGTTTGAAATTCATTACGCTACGCATTTCGCCAGCCATGCAGAAACCGCATTTTGCACACATTCCCGCCCGACTGCCCACACACTCGGGCA
>ONXT01000091.1 GCA_900321845.1 uncultured Bacteroidales bacterium
CGCGAATTCCGCAACCGGATAGCCCATCATATTGGCGAAAGTCTCTATGAATGAGCCGCATCCTGACGAGCATGCTTCGTTGATTTCCATCCTTCGGATGGAACCGTTATCTACAAAAATCGCCTTCATGTCCTGTCCGCCGATGTCTAAGACGAACGTGACAGCGGGTTCTACTTGCTTGGCGGCGGAAAAATGCGCCATCGTTTCCACAATCCCGTAGTTGAAATTGAATGCGGTTTTGATGAGGTTTTCGCCGTAGCCGGTTACGCAACTTGCCCCGATGATGAGATTGTCGGGGCATGAAACTTGCTCGTACAACGTTTTCAGCATCTCGCAGAAATTGCGGAAACTGTCGCCGTTATTTCGTTGATAATCAGAGTAAACAACCTGACCCTGCTCATTGAGAAGCACCAATTTGGTGGTTGTGCTGCCCGAGTCCACGCCGAGAAAATAGGGGGTGGGGTGGTCGGTTTTAAGTTCGCCGCGGGGCACACGGTACACGTTTTTCAATCCGAGCCAGCGGCCGTATTCTTCTTGGGAATGGAAAAGCGCATCCAGGCGGTCGCTGTAGTCCTCAGAACGTGTATTTTCTTGATTCTTAAATAATTGCAGAATGTCTTGCATGGATACCGTGCCTTTGCAGTAGGTATCGGTCAGCAGGGCACACCCTGTTGCCGGCACCAATTGGGCATTGTCGGGGAGAAGAGCATCTTCCTCTTTGAGGTGTAGGATGTTGAGAAAGTGTTTTTTCAGTTCGGGTAAAAAGGCGAAGGGACCGCCGCAGAAGAAGACCTTAGGGGTGATGTCCATGCCGCGTGCGAGCGATGCGATCACCTGCAAGGCGACGGCGTTGAAGACGGAGGAGGCGATGTCGGCGCGGCTGATGTTGCGGCTGATGAGGTTTTGTATGTCGGTTTTGGAGAACACGCCGCAGCGGGATGCAATCGGGTAGGTGTTTTCAGCCTTCTCTGCCAGCGCGTTGAGCTCTTTGGTCCCCACGCCCAGCAGTGTGGCGGTCTGGTCGATGAATGCACCCGTGCCGCCGGCGCAACTGCCATTCATACGGATGTCGGGAACCTTGCCCTTCTCAAAGAAAATCATCTTGCTGTCCTCGCCGCCCATGTCGATGAACGTTCCCACTTCGGGATAGCGCTGTTTGACCATCTCGGCGGCGGCTACCACCTCTTGCACAAAACCGAAATCGTGCCGGTGCGCATAGCCCATTCCGACGGAGCCAGTCATTACAATGCGAAGGTCGCAATCTCCCATCGCAGCATAAAATTCCTTGGCAATCTCCTCAGCGGTATGCCTGATATTGGCATAGTGTCGCTTGTAAGCGGAAAAAACAAGGTCTCCATCCGCATTTAAAACCGCTGTCTTCATCGTAGTGGAACCGATGTCAATCCCTACGCAGTAAGTATTTCCCATAGATTAATAGCTTAATTTAATAGGTCTATTAAAAACGGCGGCAAAAGTAGTAAAAATTTCGGTCCAAGACGTTGACTCTGACATTTTATTCTCCTATTCTGTATGAAATAAATTAATCGTATTTTTGCAGTCGTGCAAATCCAAGGTTTGCGCTCTATTCGTTTCACCTATTCATTATTGATGAACTGCCTGCAAATAGAAGACTTTTCGCTGGATTTAAGGAATGACGAGGAGTGGAAATCCATTCTCCATCATGTCTCTTTTAATTTGAAAAGGGGGGAAACGTTGGGCATTGTGGGAGAGTCCGGATCCGGCAAGTCGGTGACGGCTTTGTCGGTGATGCGCCTCCTCAGCCCGAAGATTTCCCGCATTCAAAGCGGTAAAATCCTGTTCACGCCTGCTTCCTCCGAAGAATCTTCCGAGCCTGTTGATTTGCTTTCGCTTAGTGAAAAGGAGATGCGCCACATCCGCGGAAGCAAAATCGGGATGATTTTTCAAGAGCCGATGACCTCACTCAATCCTGTTCTCCGCTGCGGCGAACAGATTATGGAGGCGTTGAAACTGCACACTTCGCTCACGAAACAGGAGGCCAAGCAGCGTGTGATTGATTTGTTCAACGAGGTGATGCTGCCACGTCCGGAGAAGATTTTCGCTTCCTATCCGCACGAACTTTCCGGCGGCCAGAAGCAGCGCGTGATGATTGCGATGGCCATCTCTTGCAACCCCGACATCCTCATCGCCGACGAGCCGACCACCGCCCTTGACGTGACCGTTCAAAAGGGCATCCTCGAACTCATTCAACAGCTCCAGCGCGAGCATGGGATGAGCGTCATCTTCATCACCCATGATTTGGGGGTGGTGGCGCAAATTGCTGATAATGTGGTGGTTCTGTTTAAAGGGAATGTGGTGGAACAGGGAGATGTGAAGGAGATTTTCCATCATCCGAAGCATCCTTACACGCAGGGGCTGATTGCCTGCCGTCCCTCGCTGGACAAGCGTTTGGAAAAACTGCCCACCGTTGCGGATTTCCTTCAGGCGCATGAGGAGGGTGGAAAACCGCTGTCATTCAAAGAGATAATGAGCGATGAACGCAAGGCACGCCACAAAAAGCTCTATCAAGCCGAGCCGCTCATCCGTATTGAAAACCTGACCAAGAAATATGCGCTGCGGAGGGAGAAGCTCTTTGCGCGCCGCGAGTATGTGTATGCGCTTGACCACGTTTCCCTCGACATTTACGAAGGCGAGACCTTGGGGTTGGTAGCCGAGTCGGGCTGCGGCAAAACCACGCTCGGACGTACGCTCCTCCGACTGATAGAGCCCGACGAAGGCAGGATTTTTTATCGCAATCAAGATATCACCCACATTCCGCAACGACAGATGCGCAAGTTGCGCAAGGATTTGCAGATCATCCTGCAAGATCCGTATTCTTCTTTGAACCAAAGACTTACCATTGGTGATGCCATTATGGAGCCGATGCAGGTGCACCATCTTTTTGCCAATAATGCGGAGAGAAGGGAGCGCGCGTTGGCATTGTTGGAGCGCGTGGGAATGAACGAAAGCCATTTTTACCGGTATCCGCACGAATTTTCGGGCGGGCAGCGCCAACGCATCTCCATTGCGCGCGCGTTGGCGGTGAACCCGAAGTTCATCATCTGCGACGAGTCGGTCTCGGCGCTCGATGTCTCCGTTCAGGCGCAGGTACTCAACCTTTTGAATGAATTGAAGCACGAATTCCACTTCACCTACATCTTCATTTCGCACGATTTGTCGGTGGTGAAGTTCATGTCGGACCGGATGGCGGTGATGCAGAACGGGCACGTGGTGGAAATGAACGAGGCGGACGAGGTTTACCTGCATCCGCAAACCGACTACACACGGAAGCTGATCGATGCGATTCCGCGGATTGAGTAGCCGGCTCTCTGCATGGCGGAATGAAATTAGTGCCTGCTATCGGAAAATGGTTAAGTGATTATACTTTTCCTTATAGTAATTGCACGCTTGGTCATAAATAGTGCCGTGGACTGATGTGGATATAAAAATCAACATTATTTCAAATTACCTAAAAAAAATTACCTAAAAAAAATAATGTGATTTTCTTCGGTGATTTTCAAATGTCAAAATACACATATTTTCAATCGGTGAGAAAACACTTTTCCGAATCGGATTCGCTGTTTTCCGTATCTTTGCCCCCAAATTCTGACCTGCAATGAATTGTAATAATTTACACCTAAAACATTCAATCACAAGGATTTGCACCATTATCATCCTCATGGTTTTGGCTGCATTCCCTGCCACCGCCCAGCGTTACAAATCCATCTCCTTTTCCCGTCACAATTTTGTGGATACGGTCAAAATAGAAATCTGGAACGGTGCAGTGATTATTCCCGTGGAAATCGAGGGCAAAGTCAGAAACCTGATGTTCGACTCGGGCGCACAGACGGGTTTCTGGGTCGGAAGCATAGAGGAGTGGATGCAGGATATCGATAGCATCAGGGTCAGGGATTCCAACAATGAATCGCACAAAACCACCCGCGCCAAGTTCCCGCCAATGACGATGGGCTCCGTTGTCATTGAGAACTACTCGATGGTGGTGAATGAGGGTCTGGGGAATTTCGTGTGTGGGAAAATCGACGGAGCCTTGGGATTCGACCTCGTCGCCAAAGGGCTCTCGTTCAAGTTCGACACCAAAGACAGCTTGATGATTGTGACCGACCGCAAAGGGTTCTTCGCCAAGGAAGAACGGAAACAACCCGCACTGAAATACGACGGACTCACCCACCCGCGAGTGTGGGTGGATTTCCCCTTCTCCCGCGTGAGAATGCTGTTCGACATGGGCTATGTCGGGGGCTGGTTCAATCTGCCGCAAACACTGCTGAACCGCTGGTCTTCCACTGATCCGAAAATGAGACAGAAACTCGATGAGTCAACGGTTCAAGTCGATACCAGCATCAGCACGCAAGCAGGACTCTTCGGAGCCAAGAAGGATTCCGTCGTGGACAAACTGCTCTATTTTCCCGAGTTCAAAATGGGTGACCTGACATTCAAAGAGGTGTGGTGCGAGACCGGTGTACACAACCTGGCGGTGGGCTCCGCTATGCTACAGCACCTCTCCCTGATTATCGATGCCCGCAAGAGGTGCTTGGTATTCCTTCCGCACAACGAAATCCCGGAAGTAATCGTGGAAAACGAGGTGAGCGGTCTCTCTTTTATTCTCGCAGATGAGGATGACCCTCATGGTGTCATGAAAGCCTTGGTGCGAAAGGATTCCAAGGGCTATCAAAAAGGCATCCGCACGGGTGACTACCTGATCAGCATCGACGGGATTCCCATCACAGACTATTGTACCTATTTTTTCCTGCGTCAGCAGAAGGAGGAACAACATTACCTGTTATTCCGTTCACCAGAGGGTGAGGAAAAAACGGTGGAATGGTAAACAAATTGGCCTTGTATGGCTGTCATAGTATGGCAGCCCCCTACGTGGGCATTATTTCTCCTGAATCTCTTTCTGCAAGCGTTCAGTCAGCAGGGGAACGATTTTGTTGATATACATGGTTTCCTCCAACGCGAGGTACGGGAGAGAGGGGGGGTAAGTTTGTAGCCACCGTTTTTAGAGTTCCACCGCAAACAAGTCGTCCAGCTGCAAAGATAA
>ONXT01000174.1 GCA_900321845.1 uncultured Bacteroidales bacterium
CCACGTCAGGTAGGCCAAGATGGCGAGGGTGATGGGATGCTTGAGTATTTTTCTGTTCAGGGACAAATCGTAAAAGACTCTGCACAGAAACAGCAACGTTACGGCAATCATAATGACCTCGGTCGGGACGGACAGGCCGAGGTTGATTTTATCGCTTTGGATGACGATGGAAAACGGGGTGCTGAAGGCCATCAGGTACATCAGCAAATCGACGCGGAAAATCATCAGATAGATGAGGATGAGTGCGAGGGAGATGACGGGGACAAAGAAAAATTCCTTGACGATAGCCAAAGAATTGATTAGAATCATAAGGGCGCTGCCGCCGATTACTATCCACTTATCCCATTTCATACGCTGCCCGACAATTTATGCCTGAGGGTTCTCCGCATCGTTTTCTTCCTCTTTGGGGCGAAGCGAAGGTGTCCCTTTCATGTTTTCAATGATGAGCAGTAGAATAATCGTGACGATGACGGCGGAGATGCTTGACACCGCCATGATGATGGATTTCTTGGGATAGACTTTCTTGTCGGGAACGATGCCGCGTTGAACGACGAATTTGGTGGGGATTTCGTTCTCCAGGTCAAATTTGGCGTCCAACATTTTTTGTTTGACGAGGCTTTGGTATTTGCGGAAGTTGAATTGGACATCGTGGAGGGCTTCGGCGCGGGGACCCCATGTAGCGAGGTTGTCTAATTCGGCTTGCAGGCGTTGTTGGGCGGCTGCGTTGCCCTGCGCCACTGCAATCGCATACTGCTGTGTGACTCTTTCCGACTGGGATTCGAAGTCATAGACGCCATGTTTCATAATCACTTGGATGGAGTCGTCCACGCGGGCGATTTCCGCATTCACTTCCTCCAATTGCTTTTGCAGCATCTTGTAGGCGGCGGCGGCACGTTCGTTTTCTATGCGACGCTTTGTGACATCCAGCATATCGACAATATAGTTGGTGATGTCGCATGCGAATTTCGGGTCGTGGTCATTGAAGGAGATGGAAATCGCGCCGTATTTCGTGCGCTTGATTTCCATGCTCTCTTTTACATATTTGTAGAGTTTCGTCTGCCAATACTTGCTTCCGGTATCCAATCCGTAATGTTGGATGAGGTTGAATTTCTGGATGATGGAATCCTGGATGTCGCGGGAGGCGAGGAGTTCCATCATCTGTTCGGTTTCCTCTTCAATGGCGTAGGCCTTGATGTCCAAACGTTCGTTGCTGGTTTCGTCCGCGAGCAAGATTTTGGAGGCGGCGTTGGTGCGCGGTCCGTAGATGATTGAGGTGGCACGGAATACCGGTTTGATGAAGAGTGAGCAGACGAAGGATAGCACGGCTGCGGCCACGAAAACGATGAGTAGAATTTTCCATTTACTAAGCAAAAAGCGAAAGAGGCTGAATGAATTGTAGCCGTTGCGTGTGTCTTGTTTCATATCCGTACTTTAAAAACGCGAATAGAACGCGATACAAAATATTTTATTGTTTGGATTTTATTGTTTGGTGAATTTGCAGCTCGTGATGTTTTTCCCCATCATAATGCGGGCGAAATAGATGCCGTTTTTCAGGTGGGAAATGTTCAGGACGGCTTCGTTGGAGTGGCATACTTGAGACAGTACTTCGCGTCCGGCGATGTCGAAAAGATGAATCTCGGTGATGTTCTCGTTAGCGAGTACAAAAAGTTGTTCTTTCGCTGGATTCGGATAGATGGACAGCTGCATTTCGTAGTTGGTCATTCCGAGGGTGTCGTCGTCGTCACCACCGCCGCCACCGTTGTCAGCGTAAGTGACGAAGAAGGAGTGGTTTGCCTGCACGTTGGTGAAAGTGTAGTTGAATATCAAGCTGTTGGCGGTAGGTGTCAGGTTGGCAATGTCGTCGGTTCCATCCACATAAACGGCATCCACATGTTTGTTGTCGGGAACGATAATGGTGAATGTCTGGTCGGCGCCCTCCGCCACGCTCACTGCACCGGAAGGAAGCACAGAGTTGTCGGTATTGATGACGTTGATGGTGTAGTTTGTCTCGTCATCATCGCCACCGCCAGTAGTGTAGGTCACTTGGAACGTGTGGCTGGCCTGCACATTGACGAAGGTGTAAGTGAAGAGGTTGGGGGTGGTGGTGGGAGAGAGGTTGGCGATGTCGTTGGTTCCGTCCACGTAAACTGCGTCCACGGTTTGTCCGGCAGGCACTATGACGGTGAAGGTCTGGTTGTTACCGGCGGTTATCGATACGGT
Source organism: uncultured Bacteroidales bacterium (assembly GCA_900321845.1). Taxonomy (GTDB): domain Bacteria; phylum Bacteroidota; class Bacteroidia; order Bacteroidales; family WCHB1-69; genus UBA1756. Next base: position 2,221 of record ONXT01000174.1, read on the forward strand.
GCCTGACGGGGTGACGGTGTTGTCGGTGTTGAGCACGGTGATAATGTAAGTGGGTGCGGCGGCCACGAAGGTGGCGGTCACGGTATGGTTCGCCGCGATATTGTAGATAGTATAGGTATTGTTGATGACGCTGGCGGTCACATTGTTTCCGTTGTCGCTGAGTGTGCTCAGCTGGTAGCCGCTATAGGGGGTGATGGTCAAAGTGACGTTGTTGCCGGCTGCCACGGTCGTGTTTGTCGGCGTGATGGTTCCGTTGCCGGTGGAGTTGGCTGTAACCGTGTAGGTGGTGGCGACTTGATTGTTGAAGGTGACAGTGAGGTGGGCCATGTTGTCGCTGCCGTCGTTTTCGGTCCAGTTCGGGCTGGGCATGGCTTTGATATAGAATTCGTGGGTGCCGGTAAGTCCCTGTTGTACGATTTCGGCGGCCGTAAGCATGGTGATGGTGAAGGAGGTGGCGTCGCCAGAGGCGATGGAGAGAGGCGATGTAGTGGCTTGGTCCATGATGGCTCCGTCCATGTAGGCGGTCAGGGTGATGACATCATTGACGAAGTCGGAGGTGGCTGCGCCGTAGTTGAAATTCCACAAGGCGAGAAGCACTTCAAAGTCGGAGCCGGCGGGGACGGTCAGGGAGGAGATTTCGTTCTGGTTGGTCAAGTTGTCCAAAAACAGAGCCCCGAAATCCAC
>ONXT01000084.1 GCA_900321845.1 uncultured Bacteroidales bacterium
TCGCACAGCCCGTTACGCGGATATCGACAAGTGGATTTCCACCGTCAAGCAGGAGCACACCACCATGCTCTCCTCCCGCTATATCGCTTGGGACCTTGGTTTGAAGATGAAGGTGAATGACGTTGAATATCAAGGAGATGGAACGAAAGCCATCTTCTATTATTCGGCGGAAGACCGTGTGGATTTCCGCGAATTGATTAAAATTCTGGCGGAGCAGTTCCGTATCCGCATCGAGATGCGCCAGATCGGTGTGCGTCAGGAGGCCGGCCGTTTGGGCGGCATCGGCACTTGCGGCCGCGAACTCTGCTGCTCCTCCTGGCTCACCAACTTCCAGTCGGTCTCTACGGCGACCGCCCGCACCCAGCAGCTTTCCCTCAACCCGCAGAAACTGGCCGGCATGTGCGGCAAGCTCAAGTGCTGCCTCAATTTCGAGCAATCCACCTATTTGGAGGAAATCAAGCAGTTCCCCCATCCGAACGTTCAGCTCAAATCCAAAAAAGGCAAAGGCATCTACAACAAAATCGACATCTTCAAGAAGGTGGTGTGGTACAATTACGCCGGCGACAACGGCAACATCTTCGCCATCCCACTGGACAAGGTGAACGAGATTATCGAGATGAACAAGAAGAATAAATTCCCGGAAACCCTCGAGGAGTTCGCGGTGGTGAACCAGAAGAAGGAAAACGAGACCAATTACAGCCTGGATGATTTGAAAGGCATTGAAGATAAATAAGTCATGAGAAAAACTGTCGTTCTGTCCCTGCTTCTCGCGTTGGTCTGTCTGCTCGGTTCGTGCAGCGATGGCGTTGTGTATGAGAAGATCCATACCATCAAGGGCGAGAAATGGCAAAAGGACCAGCCCGTTGTTTGTGAGTTCGAAGTGGAGGACTCCACCGTGTTCTATACCATTTATATGGACATCCGCAACAGCGTCGATTATCCGTACCAGAACCTTTTCGTGTTCATGGATTCTCAGTCGCCGTCAGGGCAGGTGAGCCGCGACACCCTGGAGTTCATCCTTGCGGATGTTTACGGGAACTGGAAAGGGAAGGGCAGCCGCCTGAAGGACAAGCAGTACTTTTTCTATCCCAAGGTGCGTTTTCCCAATTGCGGAAAATACAAGTTCACCTTCTATCAGGCCATGCGCGAAGACGAACTCCTCGGCATCGCCAATTTCGGGATGACGGTTCAGAAATTCAACGAGAAGAAGTTCCGAAAAGAAATGGAAAAAAGATATCGCGAACAGCAGAATAAGTGACAAAAAATTCTTACTTTTGCACTCGCATTTTTGAAGAAATCTTTTACATACAATAATTTAAAAATCAATCATTATGGTAGAAAAAATTACATCCAGCAAGCAGGCAATGGAAATGGAAGACAGATATGGTGCTCATAACTATCATCCGTTGGACGTTGTGATTTCCAAGGCTAAAGGTCCTTACATGTGGGACGTTGAAGGCAAAAAGTACTTTGATTTCTTGTCAGCTTACTCGGCAGTAAACCAAGGTCACTGCCACCCGAAAATCATCCAAGCCATGATTGACCAGTGCCAAACTTTGACGCTGACCTCCCGTGCATTCTACAACGACTGCCTCGGACCATACGAAAAATACGTCACCGAAATGTTCGGTTACGACAAAGTGCTGCCGATGAACTCCGGTGCCGAAGCCGACGAAACGGCTCTGAAACTCTGCCGCAAGTGGGCTTATATGAAGAAAGGCCTTCCGGAAAACCAAGCCAAAATCATCGTTTGCGACGGTAACTTCCATGGCAGAACCATCACCATCATCTCCATGTCAACCGACCCCGAAGCCTACGCCGGCTATGGCCCTTACACTCCCGGCTTCATCAAAATCCCTTACAATGACATCCCCGCATTGGAGAAGGCATTGGAAGATCCGAACGTGGCCGGTTTCCTCGTGGAACCCATCCAAGGCGAAGCAGGCGTTTATGTTCCGGAAGACGGCTATCTGCGCAAAGCAGCCGACCTCTGCAAGGCCAAGAACGTACTCTTCATCGCTGACGAAGTTCAAACGGGTATCGCTCGTACCGGTAAGATGCTGGCCTGCGACCACGAAGGTGTCCGTCCCGACATCCTGTTGCTCGGCAAGGCCCTCTCTGGTGGTACGATGCCTGTATCCGCAGTTCTCGCCGATGACGACATCATGCTGAACATCAAGCCGGGCGAACACGGCTCCACTTTCGGTGGCAACCCGATTGCTTGCAAGGTGGCCATCGCCGCTTTGGAAGTTGTGAAAGAGGAGAAACTCGCCGACCGCGCCGCTTACCTCGGAGAAATCTTCCGCAGCGAAATCAGCAAGATCCAAAGCGAGATGATTGAAAAAGTCCGCGGTAAAGGTCTGTTGAACGCTGTCATCATCCGTCCGCGCAACGGCAAGGAGGCTTGGGACGTATGCGAAAAGATGAAGGAATACGGCGTGCTCGCCAAACCGACTCATCAACACATCATCCGCTTCGCTCCTCCGTTGGTCATCACGGAAGAAGAACTCCGCGAAGCCATTGAACTCATCAAGAAAGCCATCCTTTCTTTTGAATAAAATGCAAATTCATTGAAACGAAAACGGGAACATTGAACGGTGCTCCCGTTTTTTGTTCCATAGATTGGTGTAGGGACACATACACTTTATACATTCTACATTAAAAATGGACCGTCTTTGGAATCGGAATTACTGCCTCGTGATGATGGCGAATTCGTTTCTCTATCTCTCGTTCTATCTTCTGATGCCATTGTTGCCGCTCTATTTGAACGCGGAATTCGGGGCAGGGAAGGACACGATTGGCGTGGTGCTCAGCGGTTACACGTTGGCAGCGCTGCTCACGCGTCCGTTCAGCGGGTATGTGGTGGACAGCTTCGCCCGTAAGAAGGTCCTGATGTTGTGTATCAGTGTTTTCAGCATATTCTTCCTTGGCTATGTGGCGGCGGGAACGTTGTTGCTTTTCGCCATTGTGCGAACGCTGCACGGGGTTCCCTTCGGCGCGGTGACGGTGGCCAACAGCACGGTCGCCATCGATGTGTTGGCTCCCAGCCGTCGCAAGGAGGGGATTGGACTTTACGGCTTAAGCACGAACATCCCGATGGCGCTGGCGCCCTCCTTGGGCATCTATATCTATCACCTCACCAACAGTTTTGCGCCGCTTTTTTGGATCGCCTTCGGCTTTTCCGCCATTGCGGTCTTGTGCGCGCATCTGGTGAAACTGAAGCCGCGCGAGGTGGTGCCCAACAAGCGCAAAATCTCCCTCGACCGCTTTTTCCTCACGCGGGCGTGGCTCTTGGCCATCAACATCGCCCTCTTCGGCTCGTGTTTCGGCACGCTCAGCAACTTCCTCGCCATCTACAGTCGCGATGAACTGGGCATAACCAGCGGAACGGGCACCTATTTCATGCTCCTCTCCATCGGGTTGATCGTCTCCCGCTTGCAGGGGAGCAAGGCTTTGCGCGAAGGCAAGCTCACGCAGAACTGCGCGATGGGGGTAGGCGTTTCGCTGACGGGCTATGTGCTTTTTGTCGCCTGTCCGCATCCATGGGCATATTACCTTTCCGCCATCCTCATCGGGTTGGGAAACGGGCACATGTACCCGGCTTTCCTCAACATGTTTGTGGCGATGGCGCATCACGACGAGCGCGGCACCGCCAACAGCAGCATCCTCACCTCGTGGGACCTGGGGTTCGGACTGGGCGTGCTTGTCGGCGGGCTGATTGCGGAAAACATCAGTTATCAGGCGGCGTTCTGGTTCGTTGCGGCGATCAATGCCGTCGGAGTCATCCTTTTCTTTGCCGCCACGCGCCGCTTCTTTTTGGAGCGACAACTGAAAGAACAGTGAGTTGCAGGGCTTCTCGTCCGTATCAGCATTTAAGCCTATTTATGCAGCATGAAAATTGGAATTTTACACTGATAAATGAAAAAAGAGATGGAACAAACGCCGCTTGTGTCGCCCAATAGGGAAGTGCTTCGACTGGCAATCCCCAGCATCCTCGCTAACATCACCATCCCGTTGGTGGGCATTGTGGATGTGGCCATCGTGGGACATGTGTCGGATGCGGCGGGCATTGGCGGCATAGCCATTGGCACGATGCTCTTCGACTTGCTGTACTGGAATTTCGGTTTCCTGCGGTTGGGTGCCAGTGGTTTGACCGCGCAGGCATACGGACGTGGCGACATGCGCGAGGCGGTGGGCATTTTCAAGCAGACCGGCTTCATTGCGGGGTGTTCCGCGCTGGCAGTGTGGGCGTTGCAGTGGCTCTTCCTTTTTGCGGTGATGTCGTTTGTGCCCTGTTCGGAGGCGGTGGCTGCCTTCGCCCGCGAGTACTTCTTCATCCGCATCTGGGCTGCCCCCGCCACGCTCGGGCTGATGGTTTACAAGGGGTGGTTCATCGGTATGCAGAACACCGTTGCCCCTATGGTGTGCGACATCGCGGTCAATGTGGTCAACATGCTGGTGAGTTACGTGCTGGCGGTTTACACGCCGCTTGGCATGATGGGTGTGGCTTACGGAACCCTCTGCGCCCAATACACAGGCTTGCTTCTTGCAACAGCTTTGTTATGGCATAGCTATGGGCGGATTTTTCGTGAGCATTGGCGACAGGTCAGGCTTTTCCAAGGCATCAAGAAGGTTTTCCGGCTGTCGGGAGACCTGTTTGTGCGCTCGTTGTGTTTTATCGTCATTTATGTCGGCTTCACCTCTTTGGCCTCGAAATACGGCGACCAACAGTTGGCGGTTGGCACCATCATGATGAAGCTTTTCATGTTCTTCTCGTATTTCATCGATGGTTTCGCCTATGCCGGGGAAGCGTTGACTGGGCGGTTCATTGGCGAGCGCAACAGCGATGGCCTGACGCGGGCGGTGCGTGTGCTTTTCCGCTGGACCATTGGCGTGGGACTGCTGTTCACGGTCGCATACGCCGTTTCGGGAGATTGGTCGGTGCGGGTGATGACCAACGACCCGTCGGTAATCGCGTCATCGCGGCCGTTTTTGCTGTGGCTGGTGCTGATGCCGCTCATCAGTTGCCTCGCCTTCATGTGGGACGGCATCTATATCGGGGCCACGGCGGGGAAGTCGGTGCGCAACTGCATGATATGGGCTGCGGTAGGCTTCGTAGCAACCTACTTCGTGTGTGAGCGGTGGTTCGGCGTGCAGGCCATCTACATCGGCTACTTCGTCCATTTGCTTGTCCGTACGATTTATCTTTCCGTGAAGTGGAAACGCACCCGCCGGACGGCGCTGTGGCAGCCGCTCGATTAGGGGTGGGGGAGTGGACAATACAGTCGTATTTCACATCCACTATTATTAACGAAAATCAGGCTCGAATCATTTCCCGCTTTTCCTGCGGTTGCACTCACGGCAAAGCATCTGGCAGTTGTCGGCAATAGTGCGGCCCCCATCGTGCCATGGTGTGATGTGGTCGGCCTCCATCTGCGAGAGGTCGAAGTGTTTGCCGCAGTCGGCGCAGATGCCGCCCTGCCGCTCGTAGGCCGCCAACTTCTGCGCATCGGTGAAAGCTCTGATTGACAGATATTTCTCTTTTCGGGTAAGAATATAGGGGTAAATGCCTGTCTTCTTCGTTACATCATCATCTAAGATGAGACGCTTGACTTCTTCATCAATCTTCTGATAATCAAATACTTCATCCTTAAACTGCTTGTAGAGCATTCCCCAATCCACGCCCTTCATGATTTTCTTGCGCTCCTTGTTGGGACGGAATGAGGTCTCGATCCA
>ONXT01000065.1 GCA_900321845.1 uncultured Bacteroidales bacterium
CGGACAATATGTTGAAGGGCAGGAAACCAATGCCGGTTTGGCCGGAGCCGCCGACATCTCCCTCTTCTACCAACAGGATTTCAAAATCAAAGGCTTGGAAAACAGCACGTTGCGTGCAGGCTTGAATATTTCCAACATCGGCAATAAGATGTCCTATTCATCGGGAACTCTCCGCCGCGACTTCCTCCCCACAAACTTGAAGTTGGGTGTCAGCTATACGATTAATTTCAGCGAATACCACAGCTTGATGTTCGGCGTGGAATGCAACAAGTTGCTGGTTCCGACCAATCCGCAATACCAACAAGACTCCTTGGGACGTATGCAATATGATGCTGCTGGTGAGCCGATCATCATTTCAGGAAAGAACCCCAACGTATCTGTAGCACAAGGCATTTTCCAATCTTTTGCGGATGCTCCGGGCTACTTTGATTCGGAAACAGGGACATTCTACGGGCGCTCATTGGAGGAATTCCGCGAAGTGAACTGGTCGGTAGGATTGGAATACTGCTACCGTGACTTGCTGTTCGTAAGAGCCGGCTATTTCTTCGAGCATCCTACCAAGGGCAACCGTCAGTTCATCACCATCGGTGCAGGCATCCACTATAGCATCTTCGGGCTGGATTTAGCTTACCTGTTTACGGTTGACCAACACCACCCGCTTGAAAACACATTGCGTTTCACCTTGTCATTCGACATCGAATCCTTCAACAAGGAAAGCATCAGAACGCAGGGCAGACTGAACGCGAAATAATCCTTCAGATGGATTTCAGAGTAGGATTCGGTTACGACTCCCATCGACTGGAAGCGGGCTTGAAGCTCCGCTTGGGCGGCGTGGACATAGAATCCGAAAAGGGATGCGTGGCGCATTCCGACGGCGATGCGCTGATCCATGCGCTTTGTGATGCACTCTTCGGTGCCGCAGGACTGGAAGACATCGGAACGCATTTTCCCGACAACGACTTGAATTTCAAAGGAATTGACAGCACGATTCTGCTTGCCAGAACGGTGGACATCCTTCACGAAGAGGGTTGGAAAATCAACAATACAGACCTTACCATCATTTTGGAACGTCCTAAACTTGCTGATTATAAGCCATTGATTAAAAATAAGTTGGCAGAGATTTTAAGAATTTCTCCCGCCGCAGTTTCCGTCAAGGCGAAGACCAATGAGAAGATGGGATTCCTCGGTCGCGGGGAGGGCGTCGCAGCGTTAGCGGCGGTCACGTTAATACGAGAAACCGAATAACATTTAGGGACGCGACACGCGGCGCAACTACTGCTCTTTTTCGCTCAGTTCAAGCCAACGCATCGATTTCTCATCCAAAGCGGCATCAACCTCCTGATAACGTCGGCTCCAATTCGCAAAATCGTCAGGGCTTCCCTCCCCCGCATTCAACTTTTCCGTCAAATACTTCTTCTCGTTTTCCAATTGATCGATTTCAATTTCAAGCGACTCGAATTCCTTCTTTTCCTTGAATGTAAGTTTATTGGATTTGGGTCTCTTCACTCCAACCGACTCTTTCGGTTCGGCTGACTTTTGCATTTTTTCCGCCTTCTTTTCTATACGAATCTCTTTATCATGCGCAAGTTTGTAATCCGTGTAATTGCCGTAGAAATCCTTGATTTTTCCATTTCCGTTGAAAACGAAAATGTGGTCAACCAGCTTGTTCATGAACCAGCGGTCGTGGGAGACAATGAGCAGACAACCCTTGTAATTGTAAAGCAAATCCTCCAATTTATTGAGCGTGTCGATGTCGAAATCGTTGGTCGGTTCATCCAGAATCAGGAAATTGGGATTGCGCATCAAGGTAATCAAAAGATACAACTTGCGCTTTTCGCCGCCACTCAAATCATCAAAGTAAGTATATTGTTGTTCATACTTGAATCCAAAATGATTCAGGAACTGAGATGCCCCGATGAAGTTTCCGGACTCCATCCGAATCACCTCGGCATACTCTTTGACTATATCAATAATCCGCTTGTTTCCTTTAACCTGCATTCCCTCCTGGGAAAAATAGCCGAACTGGATGGTCTGTCCCGCGACGATTTTGCCTGCATTGGGTTTCAATTCGCCCATAATCAGTTTCAAGAAGGTGGATTTGCCCGTCCCGTTTTTACCGACGACACCGCACTTCTCCCCCTTTTTAAAAATGTAGGAGAAGTCATCCAAGAGGACCTTATCGCCGTATGAAAAATCCAAGTTGTTGATTTCCAAAATCTTATTACCCAACCTTTCGGGTTCCACATGGAAAGATTCGGCTTGTTTCTCCACTTTCTGCGAAACAGCCTCCTTCAGGTCTTCAAATGCCTGAATACGCGCTTTTGCCTTGCTGGTTCGCGCTTGCGGAGAGGTGTGAACCCATTCCAACTCCTTGTAATACAATGATTTCAACTTAGCATGTTCCGCATTTTCATTGCTGATGCGTTCCGCCTTCTTCTCCAAATAATAGTCGTACTTTCCTTTGTAATGGTAGATATTTCCATTTTCCAACTCCAGAATATCATTGCACACCTGATCCAGAAAAAAGCGGTCGTGCGTCACCATCAGCAGGGTGACATTGGCGTGGGAGAGGTAGTTCTCCATCCACTCAATCATTTCGATGTCGAGGTGGTTGGTCGGCTCGTCCAAAATCAGCAAGTCGGTATCGGCGATGAGGGTTTTGGCCAATGCCGTCTTCTTGCGTTGGCCTCCAGAAAGCGTTCCGATTGACTTGAATACGTCATGGATACCGAATTTTGAGAGAATCTCTTTGATTTTACTTTCATAATCCCACGCTTGGAGGCGGTCCATATTTTCGATGGCGCGGTGCAGGCGATTCTCCAGCTCCGTTGTATTCTGGCCTTCTTCCTGTGCCTGTTCCAATAGGATTACGCAGGATTCATACTCCTTAACTGCTTGTACAACAGGAGTTTGCGCATCAAAAAGAGTATCAAGGACGGAAACGTCATCGGCGAAGTCGTCGATTTGTGGAAGATAGGAAACCGTAATGTCATTACGAAGGACCACCTGCCCGGAATCTGCAGCTTCAAGACCGGCGATGATGTTCAGCAGGGTGGATTTTCCCGTTCCATTTTTGGCAATGAGCGCCGATTTCTGCCCCTTTTCCAAACCGAACGTTATATCCTTGAACAGCAATTTCTCGCCGTAAGTCTTGGAAACCTTTTCAACAGACAAGTAGTTCATTTTTAGCGGTTTGCAATCCGTGATCTGAAAACTGAAGTCACACTTGATTCCTTTGTCTCAGCTCACTATTCACATTACAATTATAATTAGTAACCCAAAATCTTCAGCATGGACTTGTAGCTCTGCTCCTTGGCGAAGAGCTTGGTACAGAGTTCGTTATCCTCATCACGATAGATGATGATATGTTTCGGGGCGGGTGTGAGACAATGCTGCACGCCGCCGTAGCCGCCGACGGACTCCTGGTAGGCGCCCGTACAGAACAGTCCGATGTACTGAGGTTCCTCCTCGGCGTAGTCGCTCTTCTGCTGTGTGGGCGTACACGCTTGGATGCGAGGCAGGAAGACCGCATTCAGCGAGGCCTCCGAGTTGTAGTAATCCTTGCTGTCACAGGTCAGTCCGCCCAAAAAAACGCGCTCGTATTCCTTGTCCCAATTATTGACGGCAAGTATGATGAACTGCTGGTTGATCGCCCACGTATCGGGCAGCGTAGTGAGGAAGGAGCTGTCGATCATATCCCATAACTCTCTGTCGTTCTGGCGTTTCTGCTGGAGAATGGAGAAGAGAACCGCACTGGCCTCGCCCACGGTAAAGGACCCGAATTCAGTGAAAATATTGGGCTCCTGCACACCTTCACGATTACAAATCTGCTTGATTTGAGAGACGATTTCCTCGGCCATATACTCGTAATCATAATCGAAAGAAAGGGAGTTCTTGATGGGGAAGCCACCGCCGATGTTGAGGGAATCCAGTTCGGGGCAGATTTTTTTCAAATCGCAATAGATATTGACGCACTTAGCCAATTCATTCCAATAGTAGGCGGTGTCGTTGATGCCCGTATTGATGAAGAAATGGAGCATCTTCAGTTCAAACTTCGGATTCGTTTTGATTTTCTTCTCGTAAAAAGGGATGATGTCGTTGTAACGGATGCCCAGACGCGAGGTATAGAACTCGAAGCGGGGCTCCTCTTCCGCGGCAATGCGGATACCGATTTTGCATTTGGTGTTGACGGCCTCATCCAGCATCTCCAACTCGTGGATATTGTCAAGTACCGTAATCGTGTTGATATACCCCTTGCTAAGGATCATGGCGATATTGTCAATGTACTGCTGCTTTTTGAAGCCGTTGCAGATGATATAGTTTTCTTTGTCGAAGATGCCTTCCTCTTCCAGGACTTCAACCAAATTGATGTCAAAAGCGGAAGATGTTTCGAGGTGGACATCATTTTTAAGCACTTCCGACATGACGAACTCGAAGTGGGAGCTTTTGGTGCAATAGCAGTAATGATATTCGCCTTGGTAATCCACTTTAGCGATAGCTACATTGAACCAGCGGCGGGCTCTTTGGATATTTTGTGAAATACGAGGTAAATACGTGATTTTCAATGGGGTTCCGTATTGCTTGATAATATCCATCAATGGAACATCGTTGAAATAAAGGTTGTTTTCCTCAACCTTGAACTCCTCCTGGGGAAAATCGTATGTCTGCGATATTAAATCAATGTACTTCGTTCTCATCGTTTTAAACATTAAAATATCGGGCGGCAAAATTACAACAAAACTCAATCGGATTGTCAAATAATTTCAAATTTAACTCACTCGGATTGACATTTTTTTTCACATCCGGACAAGTCGGATTTGATTTTTTGATTTTTTTTTGAATATTGACAAAAAAAAGTCATTATTAATAAAAATATACAAATTGATTTTATATATTTGCACCTTCAAAATTGCAACATATTTATTAACCAATTTTAAACAACAAATTTATGAAAAAACTTTTATTTTCTCTTTTCGCAATGTTCTTTTGCGGAATGCTGATGGCCCAGCACACGATTGAGATTACGCTCTACACGGATCGCTACGGCTCAGAAACAACTTGGAATGTCAAGGACATTTCCACCAATACCACGCTTGCTCAAGGCGGACCATATAGCGATTTGAGTTCGAATACTACACAACTGCAAACCATCGCCCCCATCAATGTGGACGGCACAGGTTGCTATGTATTCACCATTAACGACCAATACGGTGATGGCATTCACGGCAACTACGGCAACGGCTATTACACGATTTCGTACGATGGCACCGTAGTGGTTACCAACAACAACTTTACGAGTTCAAGTGCTTCCAACTACATCAACCCGACGACAGGCAGCTGCGTACAAAACGAGATTGCCCTAACAAGTTTGGACATCAACACGTATCCACTCATGAACCAATCCGTGTCCATCAAAGGCAAAGTCACCAACAACGGTGCCGTGAACCTTACATCATACACGGTGAGATACCAAGTTGACGGTGGAGAATGGAGTGCCGACCATAATGTCAGCTGCAACGTTGCGCCATTCAACACCCACACATTCACCCACAACGTTCCTTACACATTCACCTCAACCGGACATCACACCATCAATGTGGAAGTCAGCATGCCCAATTCCAACGAAGATGATGTCGCCGACAACACGGCCAGCATCGAAATCATCGTGAATGAGACTTCCGTTCCGCGCAAAGTCCTGTTGGAACACTTCTCCACCGCCCAATGCGGTAACTGCCCGGCCGCTCACAACAATATCAACAATTGGCTGAGCACCCGTCCAAATATCATCCACTTGGTTCACCATTCCGGCTACTACACCGACAACTTCACTTGCTCCGAAGACAACACCCTTCTCGCATTCTACAACGATGGTGGTTCCACATACGCTCCCGCCATTATGCTTGACCGCGCCCATATCACCAGCGATCCTGGCCCGGTTTTCTTCCCCTCCAGCAGCAACTCGTACACTACTACCCTGATGGACCAACGTCTGAACACCCCGTCTTTCGTAACCGTTAACATCGACGGTACCTACGATCCGACTGCCCACACCATCAATGTTACTGTTTCTGGCGAGGTGGTAGGTGAAGTACTTGAGCAGAACCTCCGCCTCTCCCTTTACATCATGGAAGATGGTCTTCAAGGTTCACAAGCCGGTTACACCGGCACCTACACCCATAACGAGGTTATGCGCCACGCCATCAGCAATGTATGGGGAGACGCCAACGTGGTAACTCCCACCCCTGGATCTTCCTACTCCAAAACTTATACCTATACGCTTAATACCGCTTGGGTTCCCGAGAACCTGACTCTTATTGCCTTCGTTAACAACCACGGCAGCAACGTCAACGACCGCGCCGTCCTCAATGCCGAGTCCTTGAAGATTTCCGACCTGACAGTTGGTGTTGACGAAACCGACCTCACCCACACCACTATCTACCCGAACCCCGCTACCGATATGTTGTACATCAACTCCGAAGCCAACATCCAAAGCATCGAAATCTACAACCTGCAAGGTCAAAGAGTTAGTGTTGCCGGCAATACCGACTGCATCTCCATCCAAAACCTCTCCGATGGAATGTACATTCTGCGCGTAACTACCGACAAGGGCGTTTCCAACCACAAAATCACCAAGAAATAATTCTTCCATCGCAATACTTAAAGGCTGGCGCTTGCGTCAGCCTTTTTTTGTGGATGCAAACGCCGCTCCCAACAGCAATTTCATGATTTCCTTGTCAATGCAACCGAACGCCGATAGCGTTTGGTTTTACCATCTGCTTTCCAAATCTGGATTTGGACGACATACAATCCATTCAGGGCGGGACGATGGTCCTCCGTCTGTCCATCCCAACGGTAACGGACTTCGTAAGCCGCCACTTCATTATTTGCCAACTGCTTAACCTTCAACCCATTGCTATTGTAAATCACAACAGTAATCCGATATTCGCTTTCTGGGAGATTGCA
>ONXT01000235.1 GCA_900321845.1 uncultured Bacteroidales bacterium
CTTTTTAAAAAAGCTAAGCGATATAGATGATTCCGTGATGATGAATATTACAAGATTGGAGGGGTGATTCCGAGATTTTTTCTCAATACACGGAATCGACTTCCCTCCAACAAAAAAACGCGGAGTGTTTCTTCTCCGCGTTCAAGTTCTTGTATTGCGCAATTCCTGCCTCCAGCACCTATCTGAAATAGACCGTTATGGCGCCGGGGTCGGAAACCCCTATGAAACTGGGGTCTAAATCGTCAAATTCGCGTAGGTAGTCGGTGAGCTCCTTTTGGGTGAAAGTGGCGGTTTCCACGGCTCCTTTGTGATGATACAATTTGGTGATGGACAAATTGATGCGGCGGTTCTTCTTCATAAAACAGGGGTTGAGCAGCCCGAATCCCTTCGCTTTGAAAGTCAGCGAAAGGGTGTTTTCGGACAACTGGTTTAAAATGCGCCCCTCCGGAATGTCAACGCAATTCACCTGATAGGCGTAAGTTACGGTGTACTCCCGCGAAAGCGACATGATTGCCCAAAGCAGCGCACTGATTATCAAACAGATAATGAATGTGACGATGGGTGTGCTCGGCCAACCGCGCTTCTCTTCTTGTTTGGAAGAATCCTGTTCCACTCTCTGCATTTTTTATGATGCTATCGGTCCTATTCTTTCTTGGCATCCACTCCCGTGATGTTGATGGCGGTTTGCTCCACTTCAATATTGGTGTCGGGGGCGATGGAAATCACGAAAGTGTGGTCTCTCTTTTCAACGATTTTGCCGTGGAGGCCGCCGATGGTCACCACTTTGTCGCCTTTTTGCAATGCTTCGCGGGCCTCTTTCTCTTTCTTCTGGCGCTTTTGTTGCGGTCTAATCATAAAGAAGTAGAAAATGACGATGATGGCAAGGAAGAAGATGAGCATGCTCCAGCCTCCGCCGCCTTGTCCTTGTTGTCCTTGTGCTGCTTGCGGATTGCTCATTAATAAGAAGAAAAGTTCGTTCATTTTTAATAATTTAAAGTGAATAATTAAGGTCTCTTTACATCGGCTTCAATGGTGAGGATGGTGCGGGTGGGGTAGGCGTTGGTCGCTACCGACACGCTGTTCTTCACTTTGCCTTGTTTGGTTTTCGAATCGAAGGTGACTTTGAGTTCTCCCTTTTCCCCCGGGCGGATGGGGGCGCGGGGCGGAGTAGAGGTGGTACAACCGCAAGTGGCTGTTACAGAGCTGATTACCAAATCTTTTTTCCCTTTATTCGTAAAAGTGAAAGTGTGGCTCAAACGCTCGCCCTGCATCACTGTCCCGAAATCGTAGTTGGACTCGTCGAACTGGATTTTCGGTCCGTCGGGGTCGTCATCCCTAATCTGCCCGTCCTTCACGGTCACGGGATTGTGGATGACCTCCTTCGTGGTCTTTTTGCAGCCGCTCAGCCCAACCATCAGTCCGATACTGAGCGAGAGAAGAAGTATTTGGGTGGTGATTTTCATTTTCGATTACTTAATGCCCTGGTTCAACAATCCTCGCCCCTGTTTGTTCAACAGCCCCTCTTCGCGAAGGTCGTTCGCAATTTTGTCGATGAGTCCGTTGATGAAGCCGCCGCTCTTTTCGGAGCCGTAGGTCTTGGCGATTTCAATATATTCGTTGATGGTGACCTTTACAGGGATGGACGGGAATTCCATCAGTTCGCAGGTGGCCATCTTCATCAGAATCAAATCGGTCTCAATGGTGCGTTCGCTTTCCCAGTTGTGCAGATTCTCATCGATGATTTTCAAATACTTATCGTCATTTTGGAGGGTGAGGCGGTAGAGCTTTTTGTAAAAGTTCACATCTTCAACCTCATCTTTGAAAAGCGGTCCTGCGTTAACCTGCTCCATGGAGCTCTTCCAAAAGGTGATGGCTTGGTAGGTTTGCAGAAGCGCGTCGTTGTAGTCGTCGAACCAGTGTACGAACTTCTCTTCAAAATACCAGTGCAGCAGTTCGCTTTCGGCAAAAACCTTTTCAATGATTTCCAGAACCAGCTCTTTGTCGTTATAGTAATTGTTGCCTGGTTTGGACATATATTCCACATAATCAGGAAGTTCTGCAATGCTATTGAAAAGGGAGATGATGAGTTGCGGCTGTTGCGACCAGTTGATTTTCAGTTGCTCGAATTTCTTGTTGAGCGCGGTGCTTTCTTCTATCTGTTTGATTACCAGATTGTCCACGAACTTTGTGTTCGGGTTGAGATCCTCCTCCGTCGGGAAGTTCTTGTCCTTTCTTTCCGCAAACTTGTTTTCAAGGTAGCGTTTGATTTCCGGGAAGAGGGAATAGAAGTAGTAGGAGAGGTTCTCGCAGTTCCGGATGGCCTGATCCAGCTTTTTCTCTCCGGAAACAATGTCTTCGGCGGTGTTGGCTTGGTGCGCATAGAGGGCCTGCATCACCTTAATTCTCAAATATCTTCGACTAATCATAGTGTTTCAAAATTCGCGGCAAAAATACAATTTTTTAATGATTCATGATGATGGTGATGAACAATAATTTGAAGCCGTGCCTATGCCCCGAACGACCATCGTGAAGGTGGCGGTCTTCAATGCACATTCTTTTTAAAGGCTGAAAATGATGTATGAGTTGAAACTACGTCAAAAGTCGTATA
>ONXT01000094.1 GCA_900321845.1 uncultured Bacteroidales bacterium
CACCCAAACCTTTGTAGCGCTGTACGTGCAGGCCGCCCATATTGGTTCCGTTGGCAGTGAACTCCGCAGTAATCGAGTCGCGCTCTTCGTCGGACCATGCATAGCGTTCCTGACTGCCCTTCTTGACAAGGTAGAGTGGCGGGGTTGCCAGATAGACATGTCCGCCCTCAATCAATTCGCGCATGTGGCGGAAGAAGAAGGTCAGAATCAGCGTTGCGATGTGGCTGCCATCCACATCGGCATCGGTCATGATAATCACCTTATGGTAACGCAACTTCTCCATATTCAGCGCCTTGGAATCGTCATCGGTGCCGATTGAGACGCCCAAAGCGGTATAGATGTTCTTAATTTCCTGACTTTCGAGGATTCTGTGCTGCATGGCCTTTTCCACATTCAGGATCTTGCCGCGCAGCGGGAGGATGGCTTGGAAGTGGCTGTCGCGACCCTGTTTGGCCGTACCGCCGGCGGAATCGCCCTCCACGAGGAACAATTCGCACTCTTCAGCATTCTTGGACGAGCAGTCCGACAATTTTCCGGGGAGCCCGCCACCACTGAATGCCGACTTGCGTTGAACCAGTTCGCGAGCGCGGCGTGCGGCGTGGCGCGCCTGTGCGGCCAACACCACCTTGTCCACAATGCGACGCGCATCGTTCGGGTGCTCTTCCAAGTAATAGGAAAGCATCTCGCTGACGGTCTTGCTGACCAGACCTTCCACCTCGCTGTTGCCCAACTTGGTCTTGGTCTGCCCCTCGAACTGGGGTTCCGCCACCTTCACTGAAATGATGGCGGTAAGGCCTTCCCTGAAATCGTCGCCGGAAATCTCGATTTTCTGTTTCTCCAGCTTGTCCAGCATCTTGGAATCCACCGCGTACTTCTTCAGCGTGCTCGTCAGTGCGCGACGGAAACCGGTGAGGTGCGTGCCACCCTCTATCGTATTGATATTGTTGACGTAGGAATGGATGTTTTCTGTGAATGCAGTGTTGTATTCCATCACCACCTCGATCGGAATACCGCTCTTGGAGCTCTCGATGTAAATCGGTTCCTCCATGATTTTCTCGCGGCCGCTGTCGAGGAACTTGATGAAATCCTTCAAACCCTCTTCCGAATAGAAGGTTTCGCTTTTGAACTGGCCGTTCTCATCCTTTTCGCGACGATCGGTAAGGGTCAGCCGGATGCCCTTGTTGAGGAATGCCAGCTCCTTCAGACGGCTGGCCAAAGTGTCGTAGTGATATACCTTGACAGTAAAGATGGAATCATCGGGGAGGAAGGAGATTTGGGTACCACGATAATCGGTCTTGCCGACCTCTTTCACGGGATAAAGCGGCTTGCCGTAGGCGTATTCCTGACGATAGTGGATTCCGTTCCGGAAAATATCGGCCTGAAGGTGCTTGGACAGGGCGTTCACGCAGGAGACGCCCACGCCGTGCAAACCGCCGGATACCTTGTAGGAGTCCTTGTTGAACTTGCCTCCGGCGTGCAGGACGGTCAGAACCACCTCCAAAGCGGAACGGTGCTCCTTTTCGTGCATATCGGTCGGGATGCCGCGGCCGTTATCCAAAACCGTGATGGAATCGTCTTCTCCAATTGTAACCTGAATGTCATTGCAGTAGCCGGCCAGCGCCTCGTCGATGGAATTATCGACCACTTCATATACCAAATGATGGAATCCGCGCTCGCTGACATCGCCGATGTACATTGCCGGGCGCTTGCGCACAGCCTCCAGTCCCTCCAGCACTTGAATGTTACCCGCATTGTACTCTTCACTTTGCTTTTTTGCATCTTCTAACTCACTCATAATCAAGAATATAATTTTCAAAAAATACAATGCAAATATAGTAAAAAAATCTCATATTTCCGCCTCCTTTTCAGCAAAAATATGAGATTTTTTAAGCAGGGAAAATGGCTTTTTCAATTGCCCATTTCCGACATGAATTTAATCTTCATAATGCGGATTTCCTCAAGGGTGAACTCGTCTTCGCCGAGCTCTTCCAAGGCGTCCTCCACCGAGTCCGACTCCGCGCTCCTGAAATAGTCGAGAATCTCCTCCTGATGGTCAGGGTCGATGTTGAGCTCGATGTAATAGTTGATATTCAAGCGAGTGCCTGAGCTTACAATGCTCTCCATCTCCGATAGAAGCTCGTCCATCTCCAGACCTTTGGCACTGGCGATGTCTTCAAAACTGATCTGACGGTCAACATCCTGGATGATAAAGAGTTTGTTCTTCGATTTGTTGGGAACGGAGTAGGCGACGAAATCCTGCGGGCGCTCAATTTCATTGTCCTCCACATACTTCTTGATGAGTTCCACGAAGGGCTTGCCGTACTTCTGCGCCTTGCCTGCACCCACGCCGCTCACATGCGACATCTCCTCAATCGTAATCGGGTACTGCGTACACATGTCCTCCAACGAAGGATCCTGGAAAATGACGAACGGTGGGATATCCTCGCGCAGCGCAATGCTCTTGCGCAAATCCTTCAGAAGCGAGAAAAGCACCGTGTCGATGGCCTCCCCGGAAGTAGGCGCCATTTCCACATCCTCCTCCTCGTCGGCATCTTCCGTTACCGGTTTGGCAATCATGATACTGTAAGGATTGCGCATGTAGCGCTCCCCCTTTTCGGTGACCTTCAGCAGACCATAATTCTCCACATCCTTGACAATCAAACCGTCGAAGATGGCCAAGCGAATCACATTCGACCAGAATTTCTCATCATAGTCTTCACCCTCGCCAAACTGCTTCAACTTGTTATGCTTGTATTTCGTGATGGAGGTTGTCTTGGTTCCCCTCAGAATATCAATGATATAGTCCTCCTTAAACTGTTGTTTAACAGCCAAAATCACCTCAATGGCCAGTTGGATTTGTTCTTGTGCGTTCATCTTGGGTCTCGGATGCAGGCAGTTGTCGCAATTGTTGCAGTTCTCCTCGGTATATTCCTCGCCGAAATAGTGCAGAAGGTGCTTGCGGCGGCAACTGGTGGACTCGGCATACGCCGCGGTTTCTGCCAGCAACTGCTTGACAATTTCCTGCTCAGAAACATTATTTTTTTTGTTACCTAATTTCTCTAATTTGTATAAATCCTTGTAATCGTAAAATGCGATGCAGATTCCTTCGCCGTCGTCACGCCCTGCGCGCCCTGTTTCCTGGTAATAACCTTCCAGGCTCTTGGGCATATCGTAATGGATGACAAAGCGCACGTCCGGCTTGTCGATGCCCATTCCGAAGGCGATGGTCGCGACGATCACATCGCACTCTTCCATCAGGAACGCATCCTGATTGGCCACGCGCGTAGCCGAATCCAAACCCGCATGGTATGGCAAAGCCTTGATTTTATTGACCTGGAGGAACTGCGCAAAATCCTCCACTTTCTTCCTGCTGAGGCAATAGACAATCCCCGACTTGCCAGAATGGTCTTTGATGAACTTAACTATCTCTTTGTCAATATCTTTCGTCTTTTCACGAATCTCGTAATAAAGATTGGATCGGTTAAAAGAAGAGATGAATGTCTCGGCCTTTTCCATATCCAGATTCTTAAGGATATCGTTCTTGACCTTCGGCGTGGCCGTGGCTGTAAGCGCAATCACCGGCACTTTTTTCCCTATTTTATCGATAATCGTGCGGATGTTGCGGTATTCAGGACGGAAGTCGTGACCCCACTCCGAAATACAGTGCGCCTCGTCAATGGCATAAAAGGAGATGTTGACCGACTTGAAGAGTTCCACATTCTCCTCTTTATTCAAAGATTCGGGCGCAACATACAGCAATTTGGTCTTGCCGTTCAGCAAATCCTCTCGCACGGCGGTGATTTCGGCCTTGTTCAGGGACGAGTTGAGAAAATGGGCGATGCCGGATTCGGTGCTATACGTGCGAATGGCATCCACCTGATTCTTCATCAGCGCGATTAATGGGGAAATGATGATTGCGGTGCCCTCGCACATCAGCGCGGGAAGTTGGTAACACATCGACTTTCCTCCGCCAGTCGGCATGATGACAAAGCAATCCTTGCCTGCCAGCAATGCCTTGATGATATCCAACTGATTCCCTTTGAACTGACTGAAGCCGAAAAACTTCTTGAGCATCTTAAAGATTTCCTTCTCCGAGTAATTTTTCATAGAATTGATTTTCAAACAATAAAAATATCAGAAAACGGAACCACCGATGTGAGGCCATCAGCAGCCAGCTTTATTGATTTACAAAAATATAAATATTTCTGTAACTTCTTAGATTTTTTAATGTTTTTTTGTAAAAAAAAATCAAAAAATTGATTTCTCCATCAAATAGTTTGATACATAATCAGTTACGCCATCTTCCAGCGAGAAGAAGTCATGTTGACAGCCCGCTGAATACAGTTTTTCCTCATTCGCCTCGGTGAAATATTGATATTTATCCCTGATATCTTGAGGAATATCAACGAATTCGATGTTGGTTTTGCGGCTCATGGCGGCAAATGTGGCGGAGGCCAAATCCCAGAAAGAGCGTGCCCTGCCCGTGCCGAGATTGAAAATCCCGTTGAAATGCGAGTGGCGGCAGAACCAGTACAGCACTTCCACCACATCCTTCACATAAACAAAATCACGGAGCTGCCAGCCGTCCTGATAATCAGGGCGGTGCGAACGGAAGAGTTTCACCTTTCCGGTTTCATTTATCTGATTGAAGGAATGGAAAATGACGGAAGCCATTCTTCCTTTATGATACTCATTCGGGCCATAGACGTTGAAGAACTTGAACCCGGCCCACAGCGGCGGGGTTTTCGCCTGCTTCAGGATCCACTTATCAATTTCATTCTTGGACTTTCCGTAGGCATTCAGCGGCTGCAAACGCGGAATAAGGGTTTCATCGTCGAGATAACCCAATTC
>ONXT01000188.1 GCA_900321845.1 uncultured Bacteroidales bacterium
GCCGCCACCGGCCAATCCCAATCTCAAGGGTGCTTTGCTTCTGATGATCATATTTTGTTGGTTTTGTTTTTCTAATAAATTATCCCAGTAGAGACGCACGGCATTTATGAGACGCACGGCCGTGCGTCTCTACATTATGTTTTTATGGTCTGTAAACCTCCTCCAGCGTTTCAATAAATCGCGACCATGCGTATTTTTTCTTTTCTTCCACGATATTCTGCTCAAATTCTTCTTGTTTATTTTCAGCGAAGAAACGGTGAAGGGCATCGGCAATCTGTTGGGCATCAGGCTCGACGACGTAACCGATTTTGCCGTCGGGAACGATTTCGGGCAGACCGCCCACATTGGTCACCAGCATCGGTTTCTCGAAATGGAAGGCAATCTGAGTCACTCCACTTTGGGTGGCCGTCTTATAGGGCTGCGCCACAATATCTGCAGCAGAAAAGTAGCGGTTTACTTCGCTATCGGGGATGAAATCGGTGCAAAGAACAATGCGGTCTTCTATTCCCAACTCCTTGATTTGGTTGAGATAAGGAGCGGAATCTCCATAAAACTCGCCGGCCACAATCAGTTTCACGTTATCCTCTTTCAGACGGCGGTCGGCAAATGCCTCCAACAGGAGGTCCAATCCCTTGTAGCCACGGATGAACCCAAAAAACAGCACGTAGCGAAAATCGGGTGACAAGTTCAGCAACGAGAGAGCCTCTTCGCGGGAAAGCCGTTCGCCGTAGTGGTCGTACAGAGGGTGCGGACAGAAAGCCGCCGGCTTGTCTTGCGTGAACAGCCTTAAATCCGCCAGCACCGACTTCGACATGGCCACAAAGCCGTCGGTAGGCTTAATGAAATAGCGCACAAACATCTTGTCGCCGGGACGATGTTCATGAGGGATGACATTGTCGAGGATAGAAATCAGGCGAGTGTGTTTGTTCTTACGTACCTTCCGTGCAATTGTACCGAAGCAGGGTGCCATAAAGGGCAGCCAGAACTTGGTGATCATCAGGTCGGGTTTCAGCCGCGCAATCTCGCGTCCGACTTTGCACCAATTGAATGGATTGTACGAATGCACTTTTCGTACAATGTTAAGGTCTTGGGGCGCGGGTTCGGTGCTGTATTGTGTCTTTCCTGGGAAGAGGAAGTTGGGGTATTGATGTGTAAATGTGTAGATTATAACCTCATGACCCATACTCTGGTACTCGCGGGCAAGCCGCTCGTTGAAAGCGGAAAGTCCACCGCGGTAGGGGTATGCTGTACCGAGAATGACGATTTTCATAGAATTAATTTTAGAAGTGCAAAGATAGGGAAAAATATTGGGGTTCATTTCATACAACATAAAAACTTTTCTTATAACAATTTTATATGAAAAAACATATAATTTTATAAAAAATCACAAAAATATATGAAAAAGCATATAATTCAAGAAAAAAAGTGTATTTTTGCAGACGAAATCATATAAAAACATGAAAACACGATTGTCGCTATGCGTAAAGGCATTACGCAAAAAATACGGTTTCACACAAGAGGAATTGGCCTATCGTTCTGGCGTGAGTTTGTTCTTTGTCCGCGAATTGGAACAGGGAAAAACATCGCAACGGATGGATATGGTGAACAAAGTTCTCAACCTGTTTGACTATGAATTAGCACCCCAAAAGAGAGAACATGCGCAGAGCTAACATTTTTTTTAAGAACCAATTATCGGGCATATTGTCTGAAACAGATTCGGGATACCGTTTTGAGTATTTGCCCGAATATTTGGCATCCGAAAACGCCCAGCCAGTCAGCCTGACCATGCCGTTATCGAATTTGTCATACGAGAGCACAGTACTTTTCCCGGTGTTCGACGGACTGATTCCGGAAGGGTGGCTGTTGGATGTGGCGCTTCGAAACGCCGATATCAGCTATTTGGACAGAATGTCGTTGTTGTTGCTCTGCTGCAAGGACTGCATCGGTGCATTAAGTGTGGTTGAAATTCAAGAGAAAGATGAGTAAATGTTTGTATTGCAATAAGGAACTGAATCCCGGGGAGCAGAATTTCCACAATGCCTGCGCTCGGAAGTTTTTTGGAGTATTCCCTGCCCCTACCTTTGATTACACTCGGGCGGATATGGATGCGTTGGCAGCGGAAGTCATTCAGAGCCAGACAACGCTGACAGGTGTCCAACCCAAAATCTCACTTCACCTCAACGAACATAAAGGGTGTAGCCGCTTGACCATCGTGGGGCTTTGGGGCGGGTTCATTCTCAAACCTCAAACCGATATGTCCCCATATCTGCCCGAAGTGGAGCAGCTTACGATGTGCCTTGCGGAGCAGTTTGGTATTTCCGTGGTTCCACATTCCCTCATTCGGATGAAAGATGGCGAACTGTGTTACATCACCCGCCGGATCGACCGCCTTCCTTCAAATGAAAAAATCGCTATGGAGGACTTGTGCCAGCTGTCGGAACGCCCGACGGAATACAAATACAAAAGCTCTTACGAGCAGGTAGCAAAAATCATCCGTGAGTATTCTTCACTCCCTGAAATGGATCTGACGCGCTATTATGAGCTGTTAATTTTCTGCTGGCTGACAGGCAATAACGACATGCACCTCAAAAACTTCGCACTATACAACCCAACGGGTGAAGGATTCCGTCTGACTCCCGCTTACGATTTGCTGAATGCGGCATTGGTCAATCCCAAGGATAAGGAAGAGCTGGCACTTACCCTTAACGGGCGGAAAAAGAAAATTAAATTGGATGATTTTGTTCAAGCGATGCAGAAAGCTGACATTTCTGACAGAATTA
>ONXT01000063.1 GCA_900321845.1 uncultured Bacteroidales bacterium
AAAAGTAAAAAAATGTCATTGAATTGTGGCATCATGTGCTAAGAATTTGTATTTTTGCGGGCGTATTATAATCATTTACGATGAAAAGAATTATATTATTGTTAATTGTTGCGGTATGTACGCTGTACAACGTTACCGCAGCACCTGTCAGCGTACAGACTGCCGAGCAGGTGGGACAGAATTTTTTAAGCCAAATCAAACGTTCGACTATCTCGAATGTGAACTTGGTGTATTATACGGAGAGTTATCCCGACTTTTCCGATTCACAGGCCGTCCACGCGTATTATGTTTTTTCGGCGTTTCCTGACGGATTTGTGATTGTTGCCGGCGACGACCGCTGCCGACCAATCCTGGGCTATTCCGAAAACGGCTATTTCGACCCCGCCAACATGCCGGAGAACCTGAGAAATTGGCTTCAGGGCTACGAACGTGAAATCCTGTATGCCATCGAGCATGGTTTCACCGCCGGAGCCGAGACGCAAGCACAATGGACCGCCTTGGTGAACGGTCAGGAGATGCCTGCCGAGAACCGCAGTTCGCGGGCGGTTTCGCCTCTGATTTCCACCACATGGGACCAATCGGCACCCTACAACAACCTTTGTCCGAGCGGTTCCGCCGTCGGCTGCGTGGCCACCGCCATGGCGCAGGTGATGAAGTTCTGGGAATGGCCCACCACCGGTACCGGCTCCTACTCCTACGAGGAGGACGATTACGGTACTTTGTCCGCCGATTTTGGCAGCACCACGTACAATTGGAGCAACATGCCGAACAATCTGACGAACTGGAGCAATTCCACGCAAAAGACAGCCGTCGCCACGCTGATGTTCCACTGCGGGGTTTCTGTGGCGATGGACTACAGTCCGGAGGGAAGCGGCGCCTACATGTATTACTATAACTCGCAACCTTCCGCCTACAAGGCTTTGAAAACCTATTTTGGCTACAAAAACAGCATCGCCTACCGCTCCCGTTCCAATTATACGGAAGCCAACTGGATCAATCTGCTGAAAGCCGAGTTGGATGCCGGCCGCCCGATTATATACAGCGGCAATGACGAGAACTATTCTGGCGGACACTGCTTCGTTTGTGACGGCTATAATGCCAGCGACGAATTCCATTTCAACTGGGGATGGAGCGGCTACTACGATGGCTACTTCGTCATCAGTTCGCTGAATCCCGGGGGCGGCGGCATTGGTGGCGGCTCCTACGACTTCAGCTACAACCAAAGCTGCCTCGTGGGCATTGAGCCCGACAACGGCGGCGGTGGTGGCGGCGGCGGCGATGACGAAAACGCCAACGAAGTCGATTATCAAGCCTACGGATACATTGCCGGTCCCAACAGCCAGAACTATATCACTTCACTCTCGCTCAGCGCAACCGACGGCCTCAACCCCTACCTCGTCGTCTATAACAACGGACCGAGCGTGGTTGCCGCTGCCGACACAATCTATTTCGACATCTACATCGACGATGAATTCTACGGCAATATGTACGGGCTTGGAAGCGATTTCTCGGCACTCGGCGCTGGCAACGGCACAGCCATCTACTCCGACTCCCCGATCATGACGGCGGCGGAAATGAACGATGCCGGTCTTTATGGTTCGTTCGAATTCTGCTACACCATCCGCATCGTCAGCGCAAGCACGGTTGACCCCGACTTGGGCAACAACACCGCCTGTTTGACCATCACGCGCCCGAATCCCGCCACCTACACGGTTTCCGTCAATTCGTCGAACACTAACTACGGCACGGTAAGCGGTGGCGGCACCTATGCTGACGGCACTCAAGTCACCCTGAGTGCCACCCCGAACAGCGGCTACCAGTTTATCCGCTGGAATGACGGCAACACCAACGCCACGCGCACCATCACCGTCACCGGCAACACCTCCTATACCGCCTACTTCGCAATCGCCACCAGCATTGACGATTCCAATCTCGAAACCATCTCCGTCTATCCCAATCCGACAACAGGGAAATTCTTCGTACAAGGTGACGGCATCCAACAAATCGACATCTACAATATGGATGGTAAAAAGATCATGACCCAGGACGAATCCTCTTTGCTGAATCCAGAAATTGATCTAACTAATTCAGCACCAGGAATTTACATGGTAAAAATTCTAACAAAAGAGGGAGTGAAGAATTGTAAAGTGGTGAAAGAATAATTAACTAAAATTAGTGGACTGTATTAACATCCCCGTATCAGAATAGGGTTTACAGTCCACTAATTCATTTTAAAATACAGCGACTGCACCTATCGGAACGGACATTGTTTTCTACTTTTTTCAATTATTCTTATCAGATTGTCCTCTTTTAAATAAATTTTAGTATTTTTGGCATCCCATAGAAACGTTGGACAAATTTTTTAATTTTTTCGTAAATTCCTTGCAATAAGGGAGTTGAATGAATCAATGCAATTTAAATTTTATCACAAACAATTATAAAAAATATGAAAATGAAAAAACTCCTTACCATTTTAATGTTGCTTGCAACGATCATGTTTAACGTACGGGCGCAGAATCCCATTCCGAACCCGAGTTTTGAGAATTGGAGTACCGGCACCCTTTCCACAACGCTCACACCCGACAGCTGGAGTTGCGGTGCTATGAGTGGATTCGGTGCATTGTTTGCTCCCGGCTCCGGTTGTATTCAGCAGACATCTCAGGCCAACACGGGCTCGTATGCTGCGCTGCTTACCGGCGAGAGCATTACCTTCATGGGATTCATGACCTACAACATCCCCGGTGTAATGCAGTTGGGCTCCAGCAATTTAGAAGGGATGAGCTCACTGTTGGGCCTCACCGATTTCAATATCGAGAATTTTGTCACCGGCGGCATCCCCTTCACGGAAGTTCCTGAAAAACTCAACGCATGGATCAAGTTCATTCCCGACGGCAATGACACCATGCGCATCATTGTGCTCGCCACCCATTGGAACGGCACCGACCGCGTCACCGTCGCATCAGGCGAATACA
Organism: uncultured Bacteroidales bacterium; assembly: GCA_900321845.1. Taxonomy (GTDB): domain Bacteria; phylum Bacteroidota; class Bacteroidia; order Bacteroidales; family WCHB1-69; genus UBA1756. Next base: position 2,973 of record ONXT01000063.1, read on the forward strand.
CAAACTTCAACAGCATCGCCAACTACACTCAAGTTCAAGTTCCCATCAACACCCTTGTTTCCGGGGTATCCCCCGACACACTGAACGTGATCTTCACCACGGCCACCAACACCACAGCCAGTGTCAACACCCAGCTGTTTGTGGACGATGTCGATATCGTCATGCACGACAGCACCAACGATGTTTATAACATCACGGTGGTTCCGAACGATGCAACCACGGGGACGACAGCCGGCACCGGCAGCTACAACTACAACAGCCTCGTCACCATCTCCGCCACTGCCAACCCGGGATATTTCTTTGTGAACTGGAATGACGGTATCACCGACAATCCGCGCCAATTCCCGGCCCGCGGAGATGCCACCTACACTGCCAACTTCATCGTTGACGACGGCGTACACTACAACATCAACGTGAGCAGCAACAACAACGCTTGGGGTACCGCAACTGGTGGCGGCAGCTTCCCCATCAACGCCAACCTCACGCTCCGCGCCACGCCTAACCCAGGGCACTCCTTCAGTCATTGGAGCGACAATGTAACCTCGCCGGTCCGCAACCTCACCGTCACGGGCGATGCAGACTATACAGCCTTCTTCGTTCAAGACACCTTCACCATCACAGCCACGGCCTACATTGATTTGGCCAACCTTGACTTCTCACAACTCTCCATGGGTTCGGTCAGCGGCGGCGGCTCCTATTTCTACGGCGACATTGTAACCCTGACGGCTACGCCATTTTCCGGCTACCGCTTCGTGCAGTGGAGCGATGGCGTGACCACCAACCCGCGTACTGAAACCGTAACGGGCGATGCCACCTACATGGCCATGTTCGTCGGTATCGACTACACTATCACGGCTGTTCCCGACGACCCGACGCAGGGCAGTGTTAGCGGCGGCGGCACCTTCACCTACGGTTCCACCACATCGCTCTATGCCACACCGGGCTCCGCCGCCTACCAGTTCGACCATTGGAACGATGGAAACACGCAGAACCCACGCACCATCACCGTTACCAGCGATAGCACCTTCACCGCCTTCTTCAGCACCGCCAGCTACACCATCACGGTATTGAGCAACATGCCGAACATGGGTACGGCTACCGGCGGCGGCACTTTCCCCTACAACAGCACCACTACCATTTCTGCCAATGCCAACGCTGGCTATCATTTCACCAACTGGAGCGACGGCAACACAACCAACCCGCGCACCATCACCGTCACCGGCAATATGACCTACTATGCCAATTTCGCTGCAGACGTGGCGATCACTGAAAACAATTTGGAAGCCAACATCTTCCCGAACCCTGCTACCGATGTGATTAGCATCAAGGGCGTTCAAATGCAACAAATTGAAATATTTGACGTTTCTGGTAAACTGATGGGTAAATGGGAGGTCACGGAAAGCAACAACCTCTTCGAAATCAACCTCTCCAATTATCCTTCAGGCATTTATGCCATTAGAATAACTACAGGCGATGGCATCATAATGAAGAAAATCGCTAAAAAATAGACATGCCGCCATTGACATACCTTCAAGAAAGTTTTTCTAAGTTTCACAAAAGCCACTGGACCTACGCCCTGTGGCTTTTGGTTATTTCTATTGCAACCTTTTGCAGCTATTTTCACTTTGCGCCCATCAACGACTTCATCAACGAATTTTTCCCTGGGCGCTACTTTATGATTGACAGCATCCGAAACGGACATTTCCCGCTCTGGTGCCCTTATCAATCCATCGGCATTCCGATACATGCCGATCCGCAGGCGGGCGTATTCTATCTTCCCGCATGGCTTTTTGCCATCTTCGGTCCCTATACCTCCGTTTGTTGCGCCATCGAGTATATTTTCCACGTTTTCATGGGTGGAGTTGGGTTCTACTTTCTATCCCATTTTTTCACCAAGGATAAAAATGCCGCCTTCATCATCAGCATCTGCTACATGCTTTCCGGTTTCTTCATCGGAAATGCGCAGCACCTCTCGTGGATTATTGCAGGTGCCTGGCTACCATGGGTGCTTTGGGGCTGTTTGCTGCTCTTTGAGGAACCGACCTTGAAGGCGTCCATCATCCTTGCCTTATCGGCCTCGCTCATGCTGACGGGAGGCTATCCAGGATTCCTTTTCATCCTCATCTATCTCATCATTCTCCTAATCTTCTGGTATTTAATAAAATACAGAAACAATGTACAACAGCTCAAAAGGATTCTGCTATTTGGAATCATGGCCGGGGTTCTGCTGGTCATGCTCTCTTTTCCCGCACTCTACTCATTTGTTGAAGCGAAAATGTACATTACCCGCGGCGAGGCGGTTGGCACAGCGCGCATCTCGTGCCCCCTGACCTTTCAAAGCCTGCTCTCCTTTTTTTTCCCGTTCACCGTATGCAGCTCTCCCGACTTCATAAAAACGGACATCTCAATGGCAAGCGTCTTCGTTGGCATCTTTACACCCATTTTATTTTTAATCGGTTGTAAAAATGTGAAAAACAACGTGTTATGGCTTATCGGCGCATTCGGGATTTTCAGTTTTCTCTGCGCTTTCGGCGATGCACTTCCATTTCACCGACTGGCATTCCGCTTCTTACCGCTGATCAATTTCATCCAAATTGCCAGCATTTTCCGAATTTTCTTCATCATTCCAGTGCTGCTGATAGCGGCGTACGGACTCACAGCGATTTTACAGAATCTTGAAAAGTATCGCAAGTGGCTAATAATCATGACAGTCATTGAATTATTGGCATTGATTGCTATGGCGATCATCCTTCTGCTTTTCAAATCCTCGAACTTCAACTTTGACAATTGGTTAGGGGGAGCCGTTTCGCAAAAAATATTCGTAGAATGCCTGATTGGTGCCGGCTTGTCGGCCGCGTTGCTTATTTGTCTTATTTTATTGAAAAGCAAGAAGACAGCTCTTTATCTTGCTATCATTATGATGGCGAATATGATTATCGGTGCCAATTTTTGCGCACCAATGACGGTTCGGGATGTGAAAAAAACGCACAAGGATTTGGCGGCGGTAACGACCGTTCAGCACTATCCGGTACCCGACTCGTTGAAGACGCCGGAAAAAATCATTCAGGAGAAGGGCTGGTACTCCATTTGGATGAATGCCGGATGCTTTGCGAAGGAGGTGGAATGGTACAGTTGGAACCCGTTCCGGATGTCGGCGCAGCGCGAGATGACAAACTTCTACGGCGAACACGACCAAACCCTCAACCTCCCCATTGCCTTTTGTCCGCGCACACTCCTCTGCGACAAGGCGGCGACTTTTCTGAATTCCGATACTGCTTACGTATCAACTCGCGATGAATCAGCAAGTTACAATGAAAAATCGGTTGTCCGCATCCGCATTTTCGAGCCAAACAGAATGGTATTGGAAAGCAGCGGAGAGGAGGCACATACGATTGCACTCTGTCAGAACTATTATCCCGGCTGGAAAGCCTATGCGAAAAACGGAGAACAGCTGAATATCAACATTATAAATCGCTTTATGATGGCGGTGAAAGTACCATCCGGCCAACAAGAGGTTACCTTTATCTACCGTCGGCCGCTGCTGATTGCAACATTTTTTGTCGAGATTTTTGCATTTTTAGCATGTCTCTTCGCCTTAATACTGAGGAAAAAACGTATCTTTGCAGGTTTTTTCCAAGATAAGCTTAATCAGCCAACCCATGCCAGCAAACGCACATCCAACTTGCACACTCGTCGTTCCGGTTTATAACGAAGAAGCAGGAATTGAACTGTTTTACAAGACCATACTCGATGAGATAGCCAATTTGAAGGCAGATTTTGAGATTATTTTTGTCAATGATGGGAGCACTGATCGAAGCAAAGAGATTTTAAAGGAGATTACATCCAACGACACTCGTGTCAAAATCATTTCATTTTCAAGAAATTACGGACATGAATCCGCCATGATTGCAGGGATTGACTACAGCAGCGGCGATGCTGTCATCTGTTTGGACAGTGATTTGCAGCATCCGCCGAAAGAGATTGGGAAGATGCTGGAGAAATTCAATGAAGGATATGAGGTCGTGAATATGGTTCGCACGAAAAACGGGGATCAGAATGCCCGGGAATCGTTCAACTCGCGTTTTTTTTACCGTCTCATCAATCGCATTTCGGACATTAAATTAACAGAAAACGCCTCTGATTTCTTTTTGATTTCACGCAGAGTAGCGGAGATTCTGAAGAGTGATTTCCGTGAGCGCACACGGTTTCTGCGCGGCATAATTCAGATGGTCGGCTTCCGCAGGACAACTTTGGAATACGAAGCCGCAAAACGGGCAGCCGGCGAAAGCAAGTACTCATTCTGGAAATTGATGAAGCTCTCTTTCACGGCCATCGCCTCATTTTCCAAAATCCCATTACTTTTAGGCATCGTCAGCGGGGCCATCTTCGGGATTATCAGCATCATTCTCATCATCTACTCCCTGATCATGTGGATTTTCGCCACCCCCGTTTCCGGCTACACCACGCTTATCATCTTTCTCTGCGCATTTGCCAGCATCCAACTCTTTGTCACCGGCCTCATCGGCCAATACATCGGCTACCTTTTTGACGAGATCAAGGGGCGGCCCATTTATCTTGTGGAAGAAATAACAGACAACAACCCGAACTAAAAATAACGCAGCATGATTACTTTCATCATTTCCATCATTCTTCTCGTTGCCGGATATTTCCTGTATGGCCGGCTGATAGAGCGCATTTTCGGGATTGACCCCAAGCGGGCGACCTGCGCCACCACCAAACAGGACGGAGTGGACTACATTCCGATGAAGCCGTGGAAGATCTTTTTGATTCAGTTTCTGAATATCGCGGGGGTCGGACCAATTTTCGGGGCCATTATGGGGGCACAGTTCGGCACGGCCTCGTTTTTGTGGATTGTGTTCGGTTCCATCTTTGCCGGCGCGGTCCACGACTACCTCTCCGGCATGATTTCCCTGCGGATGGACGGCGCAAGTCTGCCGGAAATACACGGCAAGTACTTGGGCAACGGCGTGAAGCAGTTCATGCGCGGCTTTATGGTCATCCTGATGATTCTGGTCGGTGCGGTCTTCGTATCCGCCCCCGCCAGCCTGCTGTCCAGCCTCACCTCTTGGAAGATGATTTACTGGATCATCATCATCTTCGTCTATTATGCCATCGCCACCCTTCTTCCGATTGACAAAATCATCGGCAAGATATACCCGATATTCGGTATCTGTCTGTTATTCATGGTTGTAAGCATCATGTTCGCCATCTTCTGGTATCAGCCAGAGCTGCCCGAAATCTGGGAAGGGATGCCGAACACCCACCCTCAAGCTGACGCGAATCCGATTTTCCCGATGATGTTCATCTCCATCGCCTGCGGTGCCATTTCGGGATTCCACGCCACGCAGTCGCCGCTGATGGCGCGCTGCATGGTCAATGAGAAACAGGGGCGGCCGATTTTCTACGGGGCGATGATAACCGAGGGCATTGTGGCGCTGGTGTGGGCGGCTGCCGCCACCTGCTTCTTCGCCAAATCCGCGGAATTCGGAATCGACCCCAGCGATGCCTTCACCACAGACGCAGGCACAATTGTGGATAAAATCAGCCGCCACTGGTTGGGAACCGCCGGCGCCATTCTGGCACTGCTCGGCGTAGTGGCCGCCCCCATCACCTCCGGCGACACCGCCTTCCGCTCCGCCCGCCTCATCGTCAGCGACTTCACCCATCTGAGCCAAAAACCCATCCGCAACCGCCTGCTCATCGCACTTCCCCTCTTTGCCGCAGGCATCGGCATCCTCGTTTTCAGCATGTTGGACAAAAACGGTTTCAACATCATCTGGCGCTACTTTGCATGGGCGAACCAAATTCTGGCAACTGTCACGCTATGGGCCATCAGCGTGTACCTATACCAACAGCGCAAATGCTTCTATATCACATTGATACCCGCCGTCTTCATGACAATGGTCGTTTCCACCTTCATCTTCATCGCCCCCAACGGCGGATTCGGACTCTCCCCCCTCATCTCCTACAGCATCGGGGCGGCCATCACGCTCACCGTGCTCATCATCTTTATGGTGAATCTGGCGAAGTTCAAAAGAAGACTGAAAACCAACAACGATTAACCATGACCAAGAGGAACTTTATTCTTTTTCCCATCCCCCTTCTCCTCCTGCTCATGCTGTTTGTGCAGCCTGCGCAGGCGCAGAAGCATCACGACAAAAATTATGACAATAGCGAGATGGCACCGGGTGACGAAGTGGAGCCGGGTGTGGATTTCATCATCGGAGCGGGAATTTACTTCGGGAGCAAGAAGACTGCCGGCTACTACAGCGGGATTCCCGACAACGAAAACAACGTGAACTACATTTTTGAGAACTACTCATGGCACAAGCAGATTTTGGAGGAGATTGCCGCCAACAACAACCATTTCTCCATCAACGACACAACGCTGCGCATCGGCGACTACCCGCTGAACATCGCTTACAAGCCGGCAATGTCCATCACCTTGGGCGCCTCGTACCGCTTCGACAAACACTGGCGCATCTCCATCTACTACTCGTTCGCCCGACTGGTGGCGAGCAATTTCTTCACCCTCACCTTCGACGGCACATTGGGAAACCTGAACGACAATATCATCAACTGCCCCATCGTCGGCAAGGAAAACCGCTCGTTTTTTGACTTGACTGGCTCCTATACGTTTCAAGTACACAAAATCGTGAAACCGTACATCGAGTTCGGCGCACAATTCAACTTCGTGCGGGTGAAGAGTTTTGAGACCAAAATCTACGACCGCGAGTTCAACCTCTTGGACATCTACGGCGGCAACACCTACGTGCAAGGCGTTGACATGCAGGAGATTGACAAGAAATATGGCGGCCCGGGCTTTGCCGTGATGGCCTCAACCGGCATCAAATTCGCCTTCAGCAAGGCCGTTTCCATCGACCCCTGCTTCTATATCTCCTTCGGGAAAATCGGCTTGGAAGGATACAAGGACTTCCACTTTAACTACGGCGCCTACGTCCGCCTCGTGATGAGCGACGCCATGTTCAGTAAATAGGTTAGGAGTAATACAACAACATTATCAATTATAAAATGAATTGCAAATTAAGACTATTTTTTTTCGCGTTAATTGCTGTCATCTTCGTTCCTGCATTTGGACAGAAGAACTACAAGTATGAAACCGTTCCAGGCGATCCACTACAGGCCAAAATCTATACTTTGAGCAACGGATTGAAAGTATATTTATCTGTGTATAAAGATGTTCCGAGGATACAGACCTACATCGTCGTGCGCACTGGAAGCAAAAACGACCCGCCGGAGACGACTGGTCTGGCACACTACCTTGAACATTTGATGTTCAAAGGAACATCCCACTTCGGCACGATGGATTTTGCCAAGGAGAAACCGCTACTCGACCAGATTGAGAACCTTTTTGAGGTCTATCGCCAGACAACGAACGAGGAGAAGCGCGCGGCCATCTACAAAGAGATCGACAGTATTTCCTACCTTGCCAGCGGCTACGCCATACCCAACGAGTATGTGAAGATGATGAAATACATCGGTTCCACCGGCACCAACGCTTGGACCTCCAACGACAACACCGTTTATCTGGAGCAGATTCCGTCGAACCAATTAGAGAACTGGGCGATGATCCAAGGCGACCGCTTCAAGAACCAGGTTTTCCGCCTTTTCCATACTGAATTGGAAACGATTTATGAGGAGAAGAACCGTTCCCTCACCAATGACAACCGTAGAGCCAGCGAAGCGATGCTCGCCGCACTCTTCCCCAATCACCCCTACGGCACCCAAACCACCTTGGGCACCGCCGAGCACCTGCGCAACCCTTCCCTCGTAAACATCAAGAAATTCGTTGACACCTACTACGTTCCCAACAACATGGCCATCTGTCTCGCCGGCGATTTCGATCCCGACGAAGCCGTCGCCATCATCGAGAAATACTTCGGCGACATGCAGCCCAAGGAGCTTCCGCCCGCGCGTTCCACAAGCGGCAACGTGTTCCCACAAAGCCAGGTCAACGTGGAAGTGGCCGGCAACGAAGCCGAATTTCTCACCATCGCCTTCCCTATCAACAAGCCCGCCAACGACAAGGAGATGTACATCCTGCGCATGCTCGACTACATCCTCAGCAACGGAAAATCAGGTCTTATCGACTTGAATATCAACCTCAAACAGATTCTCTCCTCCGCCTCCTCCTATCCCTACATCCTTTGCGACAATTCCGCCTACATTCTCACAGGCAAACCGCGCGAAACGCAGAGTCTGGACGAAGTAGCCGAAATCCTGCTCGACCAAGTGCGCATCTTACGCAACGGCCAATTCGACGAATCGCTGATGAGAGCCGCCCTCAACAACATCCGCCTGCAAGAGATGCGCCAAATCGAAAGCAACTCCTCCCGCGCCTCCAAAATGTCAAACGCTTTCATGAACAACATCCCTTGGGAAGAGGCCTGCAACTCGATGAAAGAGTACGAGAAAATCTCCAAGGAAGACATCTTGGCCTTCGCTAAAAAATACTTAGACCCCGACAAATGC
>ONXT01000062.1 GCA_900321845.1 uncultured Bacteroidales bacterium
AAAAAAATCAAAGAAAATGAGTGGTGGTTTGTATTCAATGGATCAAAAGGATTTTGATCAGACATTAGATTTAACCAAAGTAAAGCCGTATGGCGACACAATGAACGACGGTAAGACGCAGTTGAGTTTCACGCTGCCGGTTCCTTGCGGCGAGGAAGCCGTTGAAGCGGCCAAACAGCTGATGAAGAAGATGGGATTCGAGAACCCTTTGGTTGTTTACTACAAAGAGCTGACCGAAGGTTACACCTTTTTCAACTGCTACGGTTCCACCGTCCATACCGTTGACTTCTCCTCCATCCATGTTCCGAAGGTGGAGTCCACTGTGATGGACATGCACGAAACCGACGAGTACATCCGTGAACATATCGGACGCAAAATCATCGCCATCGGAGCCAGCACCGGCACCGACGCCCACACCGTCGGCATTGATGCCATCATGAACATGAAAGGTTATGCAGGTCACTATGGCATTGAACGTTATGAGATGTTCGAGGCACTGAATATGGGCAGTCAGGTTCCCAACGAGGAGTTCATCGCCAAAGCCATTGAGATGAAAGCCGACGTACTGCTGGTTTCACAGACCGTCACCCAGAAGGATGTCCATATCAAGAACCTCACCGAACTGGTGGAAATGCTGGAAGCGGAAGGACTTCGCGACAAGGTGATTCTCGTTTGCGGAGGCCCTCGTATCTCGCACGAACTGGCACAGGAACTGGGCTATGATGCCGGTTTCGGCAGCGGCTCATACGCCGATGATGTTGCCTCCTACGTGGCACAGGAACTTGCCCGCCGTATGCACAAAGAATAACATCTCTTGAAAAAAGTCATTGCCTGCGTTACCAACGACCTTTACAGCGACCAACGGGTTGACAAGGTCTGCAACTCATTGACTTCCATGGGTTTTGAGGTGCTTTTGGTGGGACGTCGATACGCTGACTCGCCCGACCTTTCTGAGCGACGGTATAAAACCGACAGGATGCGGCTTCTCTTCAGAAAAGGCGCGAAATTCTACGCCGAATTCAACATCCGACTCTTCTTCTATCTCCTTTTTAGAAAATGTGACATTCTCATTTCCAATGATCTGGACACACTATTACCGTGCTTTCTTGTGAGCCGCCTGAAACGGAAACGCATTGTTTACGACAGTCACGAGTATTTTTGCGGCGTGCCTGAGATTATCGGACGGCCATTTGTCCAGAATACATGGCGTTCAATTGAACGGTTCTGTTTTCCGAAATTGGAGGATGTGATTACTGTAAACCAATCCATTGCAGATCTATACGACAAAGAATACCCAATGCGGAAAAATCACGTCAATGTGGTGCGCAACATCCCGACGCGAAGCAAGCCGCCCATCACGGAAACCCGCGCCACCCTTGGAATGCCTGAGGATAAGAAAGTACTGCTGCTTCAAGGGGCTGGCATCAATGTGGACCGCGGTTCCGAAGAACTGGTTGAAGCAATGAAATATGTCGATAATGCTATCCTTTTCATCGTTGGAAGCGGGGATGCCGTACCTGGATTGAAAAAGAGGGTGGTGGAGGAAAATCTTCAAGAAAAAATACAGTTTATTGACAGACAGCCCTTCGCAAGACTATTCAATTATACATATTGGGCGGACATTGGATTTTCGTTGGACAAAGACACAAATATCAACTATCGTTATAGCCTCCCAAACAAGATTTTCGACTACCTGAAAGCAGAAACGCCCGTTATCGTGTCCGATTTGCCGGAAATTGCCAAAGTGGTCAGAGAAAATGAAGTCGGGATTATCGTGCAAGACCATCAACCACAGACCATCGCGAATGCTATCAATAGACTCTTAAAAGACGAGCAGTTGCTGCAACGCCTCAAACGGAACACGATTGCTGCATCGGAAAAATACTGTTGGGAAAACGAGGAGATGGTCTTGAGAAAGATTTATCTGGATGAGCAATAAACGATAGTCAATGTAAAAAAAACTCGTAATTTTGCAGACTTTAAGCGAAACGTATGCGATTGAAACTGGCCATCGTGATTTTGAACTGGAACGGAAGGAAGTTCTTGGAACAATTTCTTCAGAACCTGATTGCACAAACGCCTGATTGGGCGGAAGTTGTGGTGGCTGACAATGCCTCTACCGACGATTCCATTCCTTTTCTGCAAAGCCATTTCCCCAATGTCAGAATCATCCAAAACGACAAGAATTACGGTTTTGCACAAGGCTATAATGTGGCTTTGGCGCAATTGGACTGCGATTTTTACTGTCTGCTGAACTCCGACATTGAAGTGGCGCCCCACTGGGTGGAACCGGTAATTGCGCTGATGGAAAGCGACACGAGGATTGCGGCAGTGCAGCCGAAAATCCGTAGTTTCTATGACCGCGAGAAATTCGAGTATGCAGGTGCTGCGGGCGGCTTCATCGACAAATACGGCTACCCGTTTTGCCGCGGGCGCGTCTTTAACACGGTGGAAGTTGATGAAGGACAATACGATACCGCGATGGATGTGTTTTGGGCGACAGGCGCGGCATTGTTTGTTCGCAGCGATGTCTATCGCGAACTTGGCGGGTTGGACGACGACTTTTTCGCCCACATGGAGGAGATAGACCTCTGTTGGCGCATCAAGAATCACGGCTACCGCATCGTCATCGAGCCCAAATCGGTTGTCTATCACGTCGGCGGAGGTACACTTCCCAAAGAGAACGCCTTCAAAACCTTTCTGAATTTCCGCAACAACCACTTCCTTCTGCTGAAGAACCTGCCCAAACGGAGGCTGTTCCCCACCCTTTGTGTCAGAATCATTCTGGACAATGTGGCGGCGTTCGCATTCCTTCTCCAAGGTCATACGAAAGATTTCACGGCGGTATATAAAGCGCATTTCGCGCTGCTCAAACAATACAAGCAATTCTCTGCAAAACGAAAAGCGTCTGAAGCCAAGGCATTTGCGGCCTATGAGGACGTTTATCACGGCTCAATCCTCGTCAATTACCATCTCAAACGCCAACACTATTTTAACGGCACACAATTTTTAAAGAAATAGCTATGGTTGAATTTTTTTTCGGCAATTTCTACTACTATTTTTTACTTGCCATGACGCTTCTGGCGGTGGTGGTATTCATTGTGTTACAGTTCATTACGCCCGCCTACGGGATGACGTTCAACAACCGTTGGGGAGTCTCCATCCGAAGCAATTGGGGCTGGGTATTGATGGAGTCGCCCGTTTTCCTGCTGATGCTGGTCATTTATCTGAGCGCCATCATTACTGGTGCCCCCTACACTGTACAAACGTTTCCGTGGGTCACCTTTTCGATGTTCATTTTCTTTGAACTCCATTACCTGCAACGTTCCTTCATTTTTCCCGGCTTGATGCGCGGGACGAGCAAAATGCCGCTTTCCATCATCTTCTCTGGCTTTTTCTTCAATATGATGAACGCCTATATGCAAGGTGGCTGGTTGTTTTACGTCTCGCCGGAACGATACACCCTCAGTTGGTTCTGGTCGCCGCAGTATATCATCGGGACAATCATGTTCTTTGCAGGAATGATCATCAATATGCATTCCGACCGGATCATACGCGAACTGCGGAAGGACAAAAAAGACAACAACTACTACCTGCCCACCGGTTTTTTGTTCGACAAGGTCAATTCAGCCAATTTCTTCGGTGAACTGATGGAATGGGCCGGTTTTGCCATACTGACTTGGTCGTTGCCGGGTGCCATCTTCTTCTTGTGGAGTTTCGCCAACATCGTGCCGCGCTCGAAAGCCGTTTTTGAACGCTACAGCCAATTTTTCGGCGACAATTTCAGAAAACTAAACCGCTACAAAATCTTCCCATACATCTACTAATCCATGAAAGCGTTCAAAATCGTCATTTTCATCTTCGCCATTCTCATCGCATTAGGTGTACTATGCTTCTTTTTTCCAAAAAACGGCATCAAAATCGGACCGTTCGACTTTAGTTTTGCGACGCTTGAGAGCGTGCTGACCAACAAGGAGGAGGCTCCGAAACTCGCTGAAATTGACACCGTCAAGCCGATGGAAGAGATGTTGAAGGACTCCTTGCTAAAGGCGAAACAAGACACGATTGACCGCTATTTGGAGATTATGCACAACCATATTTCACGCATCTACACTCCCAACGACAATCCCAACTACTTCAACGATTTTTTTGCGAAAGCGGAGAAGGCGCAGGCCAACGGGCGAACCATTCGCGTGCTGCACTACGGCGACTCCCAGATAGAACTTGACCGTATGAGCAGCGACCTCCGCCAGTTCTTCCAAGGGAAGTTCGGCGGCGGCGGCCCCGGACTGCTTCCCATCGTACAAAATGTACCTTGTGCCACCGTCACCCAGTCATCGAGCAACAACTTCCAGACCTACAGCGTATTCGGTCCGGGAAGTCGCGACAAAGAACATAAATACGGGATAATGACCAAATACTGGC
>ONXT01000107.1 GCA_900321845.1 uncultured Bacteroidales bacterium
ACGGGTATCGGCTACACCTACATGCGCATCCGAGGTATTGATCAGACGCGCATTAATGTGACAGTTAACGGAGTTGCCCTCAATGACGCGGAGTCGCAAGGCTCGTGGTTCGTCAATCTGCCCGCGCTCGGAAGCAACGTACAGGGACTGAAAGTGCAGCGTGGTGTGGGCTCCTCCAATAACGGCGCATCCGCTTTCGGTGCCACGATGGACTTCACTACACTGGAACCTTCCGACGACCCTTACGCCATCCTCAGCTCCAGTGCCGGCTCCTTTATGACCTTCCGCAACTCCATCACCGCCAACACAGGCCTCATCAAAAACCGCTTCTCCGCCGCCGTCGCCTACTCCAATATCTTCAGCAATGGCTACGTTGAAAACTCCTTTGCTAAACTGCATTCCCTCTATTTTACTGCTAAGTATCGTATCTTGAGCGAGAAGAAAAACAAGGAGTTTGGTGCGCTCAGTTTCCGCGTGCTCTATGGCAATGAAAAAACCGGTCTGGCTTGGGACGGTGTGCCATCCGACTCCCTCAAGACCAACCGCAAATACAATGACTGCGGTCTTTATTACGACGACAACGGAATGTTGCATCGTTATGATAATGAAACAGATAACTACCAACAGACCCACTATCAGCTCACCTACGATTATCCTTGGCAGGTCAACCAGAATTTATACCACCTGAAAATCACCGCCCACCTCACCCGTGGTATCGGCTATTATGAACAGTATAAAGACGACAAGAAATTCTCAAAATATGGGCTTCCGAACATCGAATTGCCCAATGATACGCTCAAATACACCGACCTCATCACTCGTAAATACTTGGACAACTATTTCTACGGTCTGAACTTCAATTTCAGCCATTCCATCAATGGGCGCTTTATGTGGATGGTCGGTGGTGCGGCCAACCAATACAATGGCAAGCATTACGGAACGCTGGAGTGGATGCAATATGCCGGACAAGTGAAGAAGGGGCAGCATTGGTACGATGGCACCGGCGACAAGCTGCAATTCAACCTGTTCGGGAAGTTCATATATAATTCCAAGAAGGGGACTTCCGTTTATGCGGATGTGCAATATCGTGGGATTATGTATCAGATTGGTGGCATTGACGACAATCTGCGCGACATTGCCCAGAACTATTATTGGAACTTCTTCAATCCGAAAGTGGGGATTTTCCACAGTTGGGAAGATGCAAAGAACCTTCATCACAACGTAAGTTTTTCGTTTGCAATGGCCAACCGCGAACCCACCCGCTCTGACCTCACCGACAATGAGCCGGAGCACCGCCCTAATCCCGAAACGCTTTTCGACTTCGAACTCGGCTATCAGCTTGGTCACAACAAGGTGGCCTTCTCGGCCGACGCCTACTTTATGTACTATCTTGACCAGCTGATTCTCACCGGCGAAATCAACGACGTGGGCGACAACATCATGACCAACGCACCCAAGAGCTTCCGTACCGGTTTGGAATTGGCCGTCGCTTACAAGCCTGTCAAGTTTTTCGAATGGCACATCAACGGAACCTTCTCCCTCAACAAGATTCTTGATTACACTGAATATGTTGACGACTGGGACAGCGGCAGCCAGCGCGCTACCCACCTCGGCATGACCGACATCTCCTTCTCTCCGAATATTGTCGCCGGCAACGAATTCCACTTCATTCCAGTCAAGAATTTCGACATCGCCCTCATCACCAAATTCGTCAGCAAGCAATACCTCGACAATTCCAGCAACGACAACTACATCATCAAGCCCTACTGCATCAACAACCTCCACCTGAGCTACACGATTGAGACGAAGCCGATTTCCGCCATCACGCTCTTCTTCGATGTCAACAACCTCTTCAACAGCAAGTACGAGAGCAATGGCTGGATATACCGCTACATCTACGGCGGTGAGGAGTTCCGCACCGACGGCTACTTCCCGCAGGCTGGCATCAACTTCATGGGCGGTGTCACACTCCGGTTCTAATGTCCGAGAATGGATTAATACTTTGTTTTTGCACGGAATTATCCCCTTGCCTCTTGTAAAGGAAAGTAGCCTGTGATGATGAATACTACAAGATGAAGGGGGATGATTTCGTTTTATTTTTCAGCCTTGAAAAATTCCGCCACCGCCTTTGCTTTCGCCGGACCGATCACTGCCGCCAGTTCCGTTTCGCTTGCCTTGCCGATGGCCTTTACACTCTTGAATTTTTGCAAAAGTTTGGTTTTCAAAACCTTCCCGATTCCTGGAATGCCGTCCAACTGTGATTCGATGCTCTTCTTGCTTCGGCGCTTGCGATGGTGTGTGATGCCGAAATGGTGAACCTCGTCGCGGACGCGTTGAAGCAGCTTCTGCGCTTCTGACTTTTTGTCGATGTACAGCGGCAGTTCATCGCCTACGCGGTAGATGTCTTCCAACCGTTTGGCGATGCCCACGATATAGACTTTGTCTTCGATATGCAGTGCCTGCAGACTGCGGTAGGCGGCATTGAGTTGTCCTTTGCCGCCATCAATCACGATGAGGTCGGGGAGGGGCTTCTGCTCGTCCAACAGGCGTTTGTAGCGGCGAAACACCACCTCCTCCATAGAGGCGAAGTCATCGGGACCTTCCACCGTTTTGATGTTGAAATGGCGGTAATCGTTTTTCGAAGGCTTTCCGTTTTTGAAGCAAATCATGGCCGCCACCGGCTCGTTGCCCTGTGTGTTGGAGTTGTCAAAACACTCAATGTGATTGGGTAAACGATTCATTTCCAGCGCTTTCTGTAAGCTCGCTAATACGCGCTGGCTTCGTCTTTCCGGATTGACCAGGTCCTGCCGCTTCTTTTTCTCCATCATATAGGTGAAGGCATTTTTGACGGAAAGTTCCATTAACTTTTTCTTGTCGCCGCGTTGTGGAACAGAGAAAGTGATGCCCGCCACTTCGGTTTCCGGCATGAACGGCACAATCACGTTTGGGAAAATCTGCCCGAACTTCTCTTGGATCTCCACCATTCCCGCCAACAGCAAATCCTCTTTCGACTTATCCAGCTTGTGTGTGATTTCCAATGTATAGGCTTGAATGACAGCGCCTTCCATAATGCGCATGAAGTTGATGTAGGCATCATCCTCATCTTCCACAATGGAGAAAACGTCTAATTTCGTGATTTCCGGATTCACCACCACCGACCTTTCTTGAAATTTCTTGAGAATCTCGAGGCGGACTTTGATTTCTTGTGCCTTTTCAAATTCCAGACGTTCGGCGCAAGCCATCATATCATCTTGCAATTGTTTGATAATCAGTCGGCTGTTGCCTTTTAGTATTTCGATGATGCGCTTGATGTTCTTCTGGTACTCCTCTTTGGAGATGAGGTCGGCGCAGGGGGCGGGGCATCTTTTGAGTTGGTATTGCAGGCAGGGGCGCACGTTTTTGTGCAGGATTTTGCAGTTTCTGACGGGAAAAACTTCAAAGATGGTGTCGAGCATCGTGCGCATGGAGCGGACGGAAGGGTAGGGACCGAACAGTTCCTGTGTCTTGCGGTTGGGCGAGCGCGTGGAGAAAACTTTGGGGAAATCTTCTTTGGTGACAGCGACCCACGGGTAGGTCTTGTCGTCCTTGAGCATGATGTTGTAGCGCGGCTTGTACTCTTTGATGAGCGAGTTCTCCAAGAGCAGCGCCTCCCACTCGGTGTTGACCACAACAGTTTGAATATCACGGATTTTAGTGACCAGCATCCGCACTTTGGGGGAGTCGTGGTTTTTGTTGAAATAGGAGGAGACGCGCCGTTTCAGGTTCTTCGCCTTGCCTACGTAAATCACCTTGCCGTTCTCATCGCGAAAGCGATAGACACCGGGCTTGGTGGAAAGCGCGGAGAGTATCAGGTGAATCTTCTGCTCTAATTCAGAATTCATTATGCATCAAGCATTTATCTTCCAAGCCCGACTGCTTTTCGAATGGTTTCGTACTTTTCTGAAGCCAATTTGTTCGTATAGTCGCGTCCCTCATCCAGGATGTCGTCAATCACGTTTGAAGCCATGATTTCATGGTATTTCTCTTGGATGGACATGATTTTTTCAATGGTGACGTTGGCGACCTCTTTTTTCAAATCGCCATAGCCGCCGCCTGCGAATTGGCTCACCGCCTCATCAATGCTTATATTCTTTAATACGGAATAGATGGTGAGCAGATTGGAAACGCCGGGTTTGTTCTCCTCGTCGAATTTTATCGAGGCGTCGTTGTCGGTGACGGCCCCCATGATTTTCTTCCGGATGGCTTTCTCCTCATCCAAGAGGAAAATGGAGGATTTGGGGTTGCTTGTGGATTTGCTCATCTTCTTTTCAGGATTCTGCAAATCTCTGATTTTGGCGCCGACGTTGGGAATGAGCGGTTCAGGAATCACAAAATAATCGCCGTGATAACGGTTGTTGAAACGTTCGGCGATGTTTCGGGCCAGTTCCACGTGTTGTTTCTGGTCGATGCCTGTGGGAACGACCTGCGCATCGTACAATAAAATGTCGGAGGCCATCAGAATGGGGTAGGTGTAGAGCCCGCAGGTGAAATTCTCTTTGTTCTTGGATTTCTCCTTGAACTGGTGCATTCTGCTCAATTCGCCGAAGTAGGCATGGCATTCCAGTATCCATGAAAGATTGGCGTGGTAGAGATTTTCGGACTGGATGTAGATGTGTGTCTTTTGGGCATCGATTCCGCAGGCGAGGTAAAGTCCGACAACCTCTTTTATCTTTTTATGAAGTTCTTCAGGATCCTGTGTGACCGTGATGGAGTGCAGGTCGGGAATGAACAAAAAAGTGTCGTACTCTTCCTGATAATTATATACTTGATTGATGCCCCCGCAAAAATTACCCAAGGTGAGTGTTCCACTGGGTTGCAGGCCGGTTAAAAGACGTTTTTTCATTGTGTTTATAGTGGTTTATATTGTTAAAAATGCAAGCAATAATTATGGATAATCGTTATTCTCCCAGCAGCAATTTCCGCCCCCATGCGCTCATGTACGGGCGCAACTCTTTGAATGACAGTTGGGTGTATGGCATCCCGCTGACATAGGCGCTGCTGATTTCGTAATAGTCGTAGAAGAACATCACGGAGTCTTGGATGATGGCTGGTTTGGAGGTGGGAAGTGGAAGCTCGTGGTCGTTTGGGGAGAAGTTTTCCATTTCCTCCGACTCGCCTCCAAAGTATTCGTCAGTGATTCGTTGGATTAGAAGTGCGCACAGGTCTGTGCGTTTGCTTGAATCCAGAATATCCCAGGTGACGAGTTGACCGTCGGTTCGATTGAAACTGGCGAAAGTGTTGTACGACATCGGGTGTGCGCCGCCGAGATATTCATAAGTGGTGGCGCTATAAGTGACGAAATGCTCGCTTTCGGATTCGAGGGTGAAGAAATGCTCCACCGACCAGTTGAAAATCCACACTTCCTCATGATCCGAATTTCCCAGTTCCGCAATCCAGCTGTCGATATCTTTGTTGTAGTCTTTCCGGGTCTTTTTTGTGAAATTCTCAATGCTGGACTGCGCATTTGCGATGGTTGGGTTTTTCTGCGTTGTCTTGTCAATGACTCCGAAGCTGGATAGCCACTTCAAGATGCTGTCATTCAGTATTTTATTGGGAAATTGAGGATAATCCATGTTCACTGAAACAGTCAGGTGTGAAACTGAATCAAAAGCGGCGAGCGGCCTGACGGAGGTTTTGTCGCAATTGTTTTGGCCAAATGCAAAAAAAGTCACACTCGTCAAGAGAATGACCCAATAATACCTGATTGTTCTCATATTTAGAAATGCCTTTCCAATCGACCGCAAGTATCCCAAAATCAATGATTAGTTTTAAATTCTTCGTTTTTGGCTTTATCCAACCGTTCGTGTTGCTCCTTTGTGATGGCGTCGTTCTCTTTTTTCATCACGATGACCTCGAATCCGGAGAAGAGGAAGTAGATGATGATGAATGATATGGCAAACTGCCATCTATCTTCTTTGTTTACAATGAAATATATGAGCAGAAAGATCAGGCAGGACATGAATTTGATGATTCGGGAGAGCATATAGCTGGACACGAATTTTTTTGCCTCTTTTTTTGCCTGGTCGCGCAGGAGGATGTATAGGGTGAAGAGGGTGATGACGAAGAAGAAGAGGACGATGTAGGGGAGGGCGGGGGAGACGTACTGCACGGGCATCACCTGTTGCAGCACCAGCACCACTGCCGTGATGACAATGGAGAAAACAATCAGCCGGAATACGTATTTGGGAACTTTTTTCATTTTATTCATACTTCATAATCAGTAAACCTTAGTCTCCATCCTTCTTTTTCTTTGTGAATTTTTGAATCATCACATACATGGCGAGGGCGATGGAAATCAGTGCGCAGATGATGGTGAAGACCGGCGACAGTTCAAGCCATTGGTCCAACTTGACGCCTCCGAATGTACCCAAAGCGATGATGGCTCCCATTTGGATTGCCATACCCGAATAGGCCGCACCCGCATTCCATTTCCGCTGGTCGTCCATAATGAAGTGAATATTTTATAATGAATAGCTGCGACTCATTATTCAATATTCATTGTTCACTGCCCTTTAGTCCTTGTTGCTTTCTGGTTGGACGGGGGCTGCGGCGGCTCTTCCACTTTGGATTTTGCAGTTGCCCATGAAAGTGGCGCCGGGTTCGATGGAGAGTTTGCTGGAGGTGATGTCGCCGGCCAACACTGCGGTTGAGCGCAAGGAGATGAGGTCGGTGGCGTTGATGTTGGCTTTCACCTTGCCTTCGATTTCAGCGCTTTCGCACACGATGTCGCCTTCGAGAATGCCGTTGGGACCGATGACGACTTTCGCTTTGCAGTTGATATTGCCCTTGATGTTGCCGTCGATTCTGCAATCGCTTTGGGCTTCCAAGTTGCCGACGATTGTAGTGCCGGCTGCAATTGTGTTGATTTCGGGGGCTTCAACCCCATCGTATAATTTTACCATAGTCTTGAAATTTATTTGTTGATGTAATTCTTTTGGAAAAATTCTTCGTAAAGGGGCCGTGACTCTTTTTTCTTGTAGAAGGTGCTGTAGTTGCCGGCGCTCATCGGATAGACTGTGATGTTTTGGGAGAGAATGTGCGCCTTGAACTTGTCGTTGGAGGAGATGGAGTGATAGTAGTCCATCGCCGCATCTTTGTTCTTGAAGCGCGAAACGGTCACGATCTGTTGGTCTTGGGTGATATAGAAACTGTTGATGTTGAACTTCTGGAGTGAGTAGAACTCGCGGTTGAAGTTGGAAATATCGACTTTGAGGTCCATCACGTTCACCTTGTGCACATTGACGATGAGGGTGACGTAATGCCAATCGTTGGGAGCGAAGGTGAAGGGCTCGGGGGTTGGAGCGGATTCAGGATTGGCCTTGTCCTGTTTTTCGGAGGTTGGGGAAGGGGTGCTTTCAGCTGGTTCGAGGTCTGCGAGCAGAATGCGGGCCAGTTCCGCGACGGGTTGGTCGTTGTAGTCGGAGATTACGCTTTGCAGTGCCGACCGGTAGGTGTCTTTGTTCTCGGTTTGTCCCACGGCCACGGCGCGGAGGAAGGCGTACTTCGACTTGAGCGTTTTGTCGGTGGCTTTTGCGATGGCTTCATCGGCATCGGCGATGACCGCTTTCCATTGCTTGTTCGTGTATTTGCCGTAGGTCTCCTCGTAGCGGTTCTCCATCAGTTTGTTCTGAGCCTCCAGCTTTTTGTAGTAGTCGGGCTCGCGAATGAGACGGGCATAGTCGGTGGTGGCGTATTTGGTGAGAATGAT
>ONXT01000061.1 GCA_900321845.1 uncultured Bacteroidales bacterium
AGGCGATGGAACCATCGACTACGACATCACCCAAGTGGCCCTCTCCGCCCTGAACGTGGACAAGCACGGCCTCGACGAGATGGACAATCGTATTCTCACCACTATCATCGACAAATTCAAGGGCGGCCCGGTAGGACTCACTACCATCGCCACCTCCGTTGGCGAGGATTCCGGAACCATTGAGGAGGTTTATGAGCCATTCCTCATTCAGGAGGGCTATCTGATGCGCACCCCGCGCGGCCGCGAAGCCACTGATTTAGCTTATAAACATCTGGGGAAAGTTCGTTTTTCTGAACAACAACCGGATTTGTTCTCATAAACCGCTCATTCCGCTCAAATCACTCATCACAATCCTCTAATCACATAAAAAAATGTTAAAGAAAACATTAGAAATCATCGGAGAATACTTCCTATTTCTGAAAAAAGTATTCTCCAGGCCAGCCAAATGGTCGGAGTTCTTCCGCAAGTTAATCGACGAGATGAACTCGATGGGCGTGGGCTCCCTGCTGATTGTCTGCATCGTGGCGGTATGCATGGGCAGCGTCATCACCACGCAAACGGCGTTGCAAATTGAAAGTCCGTGGATTCCGAAGTGGACACTGGGTTTCACCGTCCGCACCTCGGTCGTGATGGAGTTATGCCCTACCATCATCACGCTGCTGCTGGTGGGCAACCTGGGGTCGCGCATCACCTCCGAAATCGGAAGCATGCGCGTTACCGAACAGATTGACGCATTGGAAGTCATGGGCATCAATGCCGCCTCCCACCTCATCCTGCCCAAAATTGTTGCCGCCCTCATCACCATCCCCATTCTCATCATCATCGCCATTGCATTTGCCCTCTTCGGCGGCTACATCACCGTCATAATCACCCACGTCTCCTCTCCATACGAGTTTTATGACGGCCTCACCTCCTTCTTCCGCATGTACGACATCTACTACGTATTGACGAAAACCACCATCTTCGCCTTCGTATTATCCACAGTATCATCGTTTTACGGCTATCGCATCGAAGGCGGCGCACTTGAACTCGGCAAGGCCAACGTGAACGGCATCGTCGTTTCGTCGTTCATTATTCTCGTTTTGAATTTGGTGATTACTTCGATAATGCTGTAGGCAAGCAGAAAATAGGAGATACGGACACAGTCCGCAAACAGATAAGAACCCAATACTCAACAATGATAGAACTAATCAATGTATCGAAATACTTCGGAGAGCGGCAGGTGCTGAAGAGCATCAACACCTGCTTCGAGGATGGCAAGGTGAACCTCATCATCGGGCGTTCCGGCTCCGGCAAGACCGTGATGATGAAGAACCTCATCGGACTGCTGGCTCCGGAAGAGGGCGAAATCCTGTATAACGGCCGCAATTTCAACCAGTTCACCGACAAGGAGAAGGAGTCCATCCGCTCCGAAATGGGGATGGTGTTCCAAGGCTCCGCCCTGTTCGACTCCATGACCATTGAGGAGAACGTGATGTTCCCGCTCACGATGCTGACGAACCAAGGCTACGACGAGAAGATCGAACGTGTCAATTTCTGCCTGAAAAGGGTGGACCTCGAAGGCTCCAACCAGCTGTACCCTGCCGAGTTAAGCGGTGGTATGAAGAAGCGCGCCGCCATCGCCCGAGCCATCGCTTGCAACCCGCGTTACCTCTTCTGCGACGAGCCCAACTCCGGCCTCGACCCCAAAACCTCCCTCCTCATCGACGAACTCATCATCGACATCACCCACGAATTCAACATCACCACCGTCGTCAACACCCACGACATCAACTCCGTCATCACCATTGGCGAAACCATCTCCTTCATCTACCAAGGGAACCTCGAGTGGCGCGGCAACAAGGACAACGTACTCACCTCCGACAACGAAAAACTCAACGACTTCATCTTCGCCCAACCGCTGACACAACGGATCAGGGAGAAAATGAAGTAGTGAATAGTGAATCTATGGCTGGAAAGGAACGTGCAGGGCGTAACAGGACTTTGAGCATTTCGCAGGAGGAGCGAGAAGGACTTCTCCCGTTTCTTTCCACGATTTCAAAACCCTGCACCACTGAGGAAATCATCGATAAAACAATTAACCAGGATTTGTTTCAAGTCATCGATTTTCTACCGAAACAATCGGCCGACCTGATTGTGATTGACCCACCATACAACCTTGCGAAGGATTTCGCGGGACTGAAATTCAAGACGATGGATGAAACGCAGTACAAGGATTATCTGCGCAAATGGCTGCCGAAAGTGATTGCGCTGGGCAAGCCGACGTGCAGCATCTACGTCTGCTGCGACTGGAAAAGTTCGAGTGCGGTTTATGAGGTTTTGAGCGAAAATGCCGAAGTACTCAACCGCATTACGTGGCAGCGGGAAAAAGGGCGCGGCGCAAAACGGAATTGGAAAAACTCAATGGAGGACATCTGGTTCGCCGTCTTGGATAAGAAGTCGTATTATTTTGATATTGAATCGGTTATGCAGAAAAGAAGGGTAATTGCCCCCTATAGGGACAATGGCAAGCCGAAGGATTGGGAGGAGACGCAAGAGGGCAAATTCCGCCTCACGCACCCGTCGAATTTCTGGGACGACCTGACGGTTCCGTTCTGGTCGATGCCTGAAAACACCGACCATCCAACACAGAAGCCGGAGAAACTGTTGGCCAAGTTGATTCTGGCCTCCTGTCCGAAGGGCGGACTCGTCTTCGACCCGTTTTTAGGCAGCGGCACCACCTCCGTGGCAGCGAAGAAGCTGGGACGCCATTTCTGCGGCGTGGAAATCAGCGAGGAATACGCGTTATTGACAGCGAAGCGACTGCTCAAAGCCGAGCAAGACAACGGGATACAAGGTTTCAGCGACGGCGTGTTCTGGGAGAGGAACTCCGGAAAGTGAGGACACAAACACTCCGGCAACAAGCACCGCAACAACATACTTGAAAAAACAACACGATAACACGCTACAAAAAACAGTTGTGGATTTTAGCGAACAAACGTTCGGAAACGTGGCATTGGGCAAAAAAAAATCCCGCATATAGCGGGAATTTGTGTCTCAGCTGGGATTCGAACCCAGGACCCCATCCTTAAAAGGGATGTGCTCTACCTGCTGAGCTACTGGGACCCCTTGTTTAGAGACGGCAAAAATAGAACTTTATTTTGAATTGACAATCATTTGAAACATTTTTTTATTTTTCCATAAATTATTGATTTTTAATCTACTAAAGCATCAGAGCAAAAAAAAAACAAATTCGAATATCGCCTATTCCTCATTTTTTTGAAGAATAAATCCAAAAATCTGTAATTTTAAAAGGATTGGTGGGCTTTGATTTGAAGGCGGAAAACCGGCTTCAACGCACCCCCGACCACCACATATTTCAGTTCACTCACCACTGATAGCAATCCACTTTTCTGCCAAGTTTCACAATTGTGGAGAATCATATATTTTTTCAGCAAAAAACTATTGACGGATAAGGAAAAAAATGTAAATTTGCCACCAAATTTTGCATACTTTCAATTACTGAATAATCAACAGTTTACGAATTTGAAGGA
>ONXT01000016.1 GCA_900321845.1 uncultured Bacteroidales bacterium
CAAGGAACGCGTATTTGACGAAGATAGTTTTACCGATTATCAAAAAGAGGTATCAATATGACAAGAGAAGAAGCCATCGCCCGATTAAGCCGATACAAGTCGTCTGACACGCCGTCCGATTGGCGTGAAGATGAAGAAAAACGCCGTTCCGCCAAAGAGAAGGGTTGGTTGCAGTATTCACGCAAGATAGCCATTAAAGTGGCCATGGAGATGAAATGTCAGGGGCTCACCCGACAGGATGTGGCAATCCGTATGGGATGCTCGCCGCAATACGTGTCCCGTCTTCTAAAAGGCGAGGAAAACCTTTCGTTAGAAACCATCTGCAAACTGGAAAACGCATTGAATATGGCAATTTTGCAGTACGAGTTCGCATGAACGCATGATGAGAAGATTAAGGGATTAAAAGATGAAGAGATTAAGAGGAATGGGGGTTACCCCGTGGATTGGGGCGGACGGATGCTGTTGCGAAACTGGTGCTCTCGCTACAGTTTCAGCAGCACCTTCCAGCTCTTTTTCTTCGCCGTGAATTCGCCGTCGGGGTTGGCAAGCCCCACCTGCTCCTTTTGGAACAATTTGACCATCTTTTCCGTGCCGGAATAGAAATCGCCGTCCACCAGGCACTTGTACCCCCAATGGGTTAAAAGAGCCTGCAAGGCTTTCACCGTTTTAGGACGTGTGGAGCGAATGCGGGCATTCAGCGTAGGGGTGGACAGCAGCAGACTCTTGTCGGCCACACCGTTGGCGGGCAGGTTGGCATCGAACTCCGCATTCAGCGCCTTCTGCAAATCTGTAATCAACTGTTTCCATGCAGTTGCATTGATTGTTTCCTCAACCGCATTTGCCTCAGGGTCAATATCATATTTGGGACGACCGTAACCGGCAATGTTGCGGTAAGTAAGTCCATAGCTTTTCTTCCGCACGCAGCCGCCGTTGGACACCACCCCCAGTGCAGAGGAGGTGTTCCCTTCGATGGTATAGACATACCCGCCGCTGACCTTGTAAACCAAACCGGTATGGCAGATTCCGCCCGTTTTGCTGTTTTTGAAGAAAATCTGGTCGCCGGGTTGGGGATCGGAAGTGTGCCACGCCTTCTTTTTCTTGTACAATTCCGCAGACCTCACTGTATAATCGTTGAAATCTCCCGCCAGCATGGCCTTGGCATTCGACACGCCAAAAGCCGTATAGAAGCACCAGTCAACGAAACAGTCGCACCATGCCGCCGGGAAATCCATCACAGCGGGATAAAGCTGGTGCATGTCGCGCCCGAACTTGGTATAGTTGTCGCTGCCTGCTCCATCTTCCTTGGAATCAAGCACTTTGTGGTCTTTCTGATAGGCGCTTTTGGATTTTTCCAAGTAGCCCTCTTCTGCCAACGCAATGGCAATTACAGTTTCTGCTTTGTTCATATTGTTAAAGTTTAAAAAATCTCTTCAATGATGGTCGAAGAGCCATCAATTCTGCAACAAAATTACAATTTTTTTTGAAAATGAAGAAGAGGTCATTTACCGAACACACACACTTGGCACTATCTTCCTTGCTGTATTCCGTGTAAAAACATTTTTTGTATTTTTGCAACCTCATTTTTAACAAAAATATCATTTATGAGCAAAAGATTCATCCTTTGGGTATGCATCTCCTTGTGTGCCGGCCTGATGCTGCGGGCACAGAACGAGCAGCGGTTTTTGTCGCCCGTTTTTGACGAAATCACCGTACAATCCGAGGTGCAATACAGCAGCGCGGCCCCCGTGGGCTCCGATGACCCCGACCCGCTGTACTTCGACTTTTACGAACCCATTGGCGACACCATGGCCTACCGTCCGCTGGTGATCACGGTCTTCGGCGGCGCCTTCGTCGCGGGGAACCGCACATGGTGCGACATGGTGGCCTACGCCGAATCGCTCAGTCATTACGGCTATGCGGTCGCCTCCATCGACTACCGGTTGCTGCCCGTTTACCGCATCTCGGAGACCAACTTCATTCGCGCCGCCTACATGGCCGCACAGGATGTGAGCGCCGCCGTGCGGTTCTTCAAAGGCAACTGCGATACCTACCGGATTGATACCAACCGCATTTTTGTCATCGGCAACTCGGCCGGCACCATCGCCTCCATGCACTGCGTGTGGATGGATGACAATGAAAGACCGGAGGAGACCTACGAG
>ONXT01000028.1 GCA_900321845.1 uncultured Bacteroidales bacterium
CCCGATTCGAAATAACCTTTTTCCATGGTGTTGAAGTTGATTTCACCGTGATCGTTATAGCGGAGCCATCCGAATCCAATGTTCTGGCACAGCACAATCATGGGAGAGAACCGACCCTTCAGCATTTTTCCGAAATTATGGCGCAGGAACAGAAAGACGTAACTGTCGGAAAGGAATTCATTGGGGCGCATTGCGGCGAACTGCTCCTTGCCATAGAAGCCCAACTGCTGGTAACCGGCGGGCGCCACATACTGCAAAGAATAGGGCAAGGAACGGTCAAGCCAGCCGCCGTTAGCAGCTATCTCAGTATAGCCCAATCGCTTATAGCGTTGAAGATGATATACACGCGCATTAATTTTGTGGTAGTTGAAATCACTGCCGAACACCCCCTTGATGCCACACTCATACTGCAACTGCACACTCGGATATTTTGACAGTGTGTAAAGCGTGAAATCCGTCGTTTTCATTGTCGTCTCATTAAAAGAAAAACGCACACCTGCACGCAAATAAAAATTGGCATAGCGGAAAGAACCGTCGTCGAGTGATTTTTCAGGAAGAGGCAAATAGCAGTAATTGAACAATGTACGGTTCTGACTATAGGCGGCCGAAACGCTCACGGTAAAATTCCGGTCGGGACGCATCTGCAACTTCGCTTGAAGAATTCGACTTTTATCAAATTTTGTGATAATCCAATGGCGGTAATACTCACCGCTAAGCACGCCGATGCCGTCACGGGAAACTAGTTGCGTGCAGCCGCTCTCTTCAATATCATCGATGAAACGCAGTTTCAGGAACAGACTGCGGCGCGGGAAGAGTTCGAAATCCGCCTTCGCCCCCCACTTCCAATCCTTGTCCTTGAGGCCATAGGCGAAGTAGCCCCCCAGCGCAATCCGCTTCGACATACGCTTGTTGGTGTAAAGTCCCAACCCGAAGCGCCAGCCTTCATAATAGGTATAGTTCACAATGCTGAAAAGGTCCAAGTCGATGGGCCCCAGCGGGATACAGCCGTTCATCAGCGACGGAAGCCAGTTGATGCGCGTGTTCAGTTTGAGCTTACGGCCAATGCTGTCGAGGATTTCGTAAGTCCGCAACTCCTGCGGGGTGAGCGAATCATTGCGATAGACAGCGAGCAGCTCCCGTCCCGACTTCTCAGATTTGATTTGCTCTTCAATGTCAAAAATACCGAACGTGCTGTTTTTTAATGGAATATCAATCTGCAAATCTTTCACGGTTATGACTGAAGTGCCGGTCAGCGAAATGGAGTCCAGCCCTTTCAGGTTCAATTGCGGGAAATCAAAGTTCGCCACCAGTGTATCAGGGAACCAGCAACCGTTATCCCGTTTGCTGTAGATTTGACGCACATTGATTGGAAAAAGAATCTCACTGTCAGTCGGTTTCGCCTCGAAAAACGGAACAGCATAGTTGTCGGAGGTCACGAAAATCGTTCCCTTCAGCGACTTGAAGACAGCATTATCGCGAGGTTGGAAAGAGATGACGAAGATGGAGTCAGTCCCATCGGAGAGTGTATCCACGATAGCAAAATCATAATGTTTGGAGGCATTTTTGGAAAGCGGGCTCAAATAATTCACCTGTAGGATTTCCAGATAGTCGCTGCGATACAGATTATGAAATTGAAACCGGCTGAAAGCAAGGTTGAAAATCGGGTTGTTCACGCCGGAAGTCCTTGAGGCGACCAATTTTTCGTAATGATGGTCCGGTTGCTTGAAATAGACCTCGCTGACACTTTCGGAGAGGAACAGCGGGCGAGTGCGCCATTCCGCCAGCTTTTCAGGGGTTTCATTCATAAATACCGACATTTTCTGGTAAATGGAATACTGAAAAGTCGAGGAATGATAGGCTCCATTTTCCTCCCGATGCCGGTACGCCTCTTCCATCAGGAGGTCGGCGGGATTGACTTCCGGGAAAATCTCCACGCCGTCCAAATCGTACTTCTTCGTTGTATCTATCTGACCTATTGCAAGATAGGAGAAAGATAAGAGAAGAAAGGAGAATAGAATCGGGTGGAGGGCGCGCATGGTTTGGCAAATGAAATAACGGCCGCAAAAATACGATTTTTTCAAAGAAGGAAGGAACGGGATTAGCGAAAATCCGATTTAACCGCCGAAATCTCGTTCCTGCTGCATTTTGGAAAAACAGTCAAGGGGAGGGCGCAAACAAAAAAAAACGCGAAATTTCGCGAAATTTGAGGCCATTTCAATTTTTATTCGTACATTTGCAATCTATTATAAAAAGCATAAACCATTAACAATCAAATAATTAAATTAGGAAAAAGTTATGGAAGGCGGAAGAATTGTTCAAGTGAACATTGAAAACCAGATGAAGACGGCCTATATCGACTATTCCATGTCGGTAATCATTGCCCGCGCACTGCCCGACGCACGTGACGGACTCAAGCCGGTTCACCGCAGAATACTATATGCCATGTGGGACATGGGCATCTTGGCCGGCAAGCCGTTCAAGAAATCGGCGAGAATCGTCGGTGAGGTGCTCGGTAAGTACCATCCGCACGGCGACTCGGCCGTTTACGACGCGATGGTGCGCATGGCGCAGGACTTCTCCATGCGCTGCCCGTTCGTGGACGGACAAGGAAACTTCGGTTCAGTGGACGGCGACAGCCCCGCCGCCATGCGTTACACGGAAGCCCGCCTACGCAAGAGCGCCGAAGAGATGCTGGCCGACATTGAAAAGGACACTGTGGACATGCGCAACAACTTCGACGACTCGCTGCAAGAGCCGACCGTGCTGCCCGCCAAGATTCCCAGTCTGCTGGTGAACGGA
>ONXT01000194.1 GCA_900321845.1 uncultured Bacteroidales bacterium
ACGATTCCAATTATATCATTAATGTCGTTAATATTCAATTCATTGAGCAATGCCGGCAAGCGATCGATGATGTTTTTGCAGGCGAGGGGTTGGGTGAGGTTGGCGGCGCCGATTTCCACAGCGGTGGCTCCCGCCATCATCATCTCCACCACATCTTCGGCGGATTCGATTCCTCCACAGCCGATGATGGGCAGGTGGGTGGCCTTTGCCACTTGGTTCACCATACGGAGGGCGATTGGGAAAATGCCGGCGCCGGAGTAGCCGCCGTAGCGGTTGGCAATCACCGGCTTCCGTCTATGAATGTCGATGCGCATTCCCAACATCGTATTAATCAGGCAGATGCCGTCCGCGCCGGCCTCTTCGCACGATTGGGCGATGGCGGCGATGTCCGTTACATTGGGCGAAAGCTTCATATAGACCGGCTTGTGAGTCACGGCTTTGACAATATGGGTGACGTCAGCAGCCGCCTTCGGGTCGGTTCCGAAAGCCATGCCGCCGTTGTGAACGTTCGGACAGGAGATGTTGACTTCAAGGATGCTCACGCCGTCGGCCTTGTCGAGTTGCTCGCAGGTGTATGCGTAGTCATCGAGGGAAAAGCCACTCACGTTGGCGATGACGGGGCCTTGGAAGATGTTTCTCAGGCGAGGCAGCTCCTCTTGGAGCACGTGGTCAACGCCGGGATTCTGCAAGCCCACTGCGTTAATCATACCATAGCGCCCGCACTCCGCAATGCGCGGGAGGGGATTGCCATAGCGTGCCTCGCGGGTTGTCCCCTTGAAGGAGAGTGCCCCGAGGAGGTTCAGGTCGTACAATTGCGCGAACTCCTCCCCGAAACCGAACGTCCCCGACGCCGGAATCACCGGATTCTTCAACCTTACTCCTGACAATTCAACTTCTAATCTGCTCGTCATTTTTATTTATTGGTGAAATGTGATTTGAAATAGTTCACAATCCATTATTCTCTATCAATTTCTTCTCACTCCTCATTCATCATCAGCTCTCCGCTCTTAAAAACGGGACCGTCTTTGCACACCCGTTTGAAGCCGTTCTTCGTCTGGATGGTGCAGCCCACGCACACGCCGAAGCCGCAGCCCATTCGTTCCTCCATGCTAACCTCGCCCTTTTCGCCCGCCGTTTTGATAATCGCCTTCAGCATCGGGAGTGGTCCACAAGCATAGTAGTAACTCTGTTTCCCGTCGAGTGCGGCGGTCACGAAGCCCTTTAGTCCGTAGGAGCCGTCAACGGTGGTGACGGTCACCTCGCAGCCCAGATTCTGGAATTCTTTTTCATAAAAGAGTTCCGCAATGGTGTTGAAGCCGAGTATTACCTGCACTTTTTTGCCAGCTTCGCGTAGTTTCTTGGCAGTGAGATAGAGGGGCGGTATGCCCACGCCACCGCCCACCAGTAGAGGGGTGTCGCCCGCCAAGGAGAGGTCGTAGCCGTTGCCGAGGCAGGTGAGCAAGTCCAGCTGGTCGTCTTTTTGAAGATGCGCCATATCGCGGGTGCCATCGCCTACTACTTTATATATTAATGTAAGGATTCCGTTTTCGGCATCGCAAATGGAGATGGGGCGGCGCAGGAAGCGTCCGGGCAGCTGGATGTTCACGAACTGTCCTGCAAGCATCCCCTCGGTTTCACCCTGAAGGCGCATCCAGTAGATCCGCTCCGCGATTTTCACATTGTCCAATATGGTGTAAATGCCTTGTTTCATCTTTCAAAAACGGTTTTGCCAGCAATGACGGTTTTCACGCAGCGTCCCTGCACCTTCCATCCGGCGAAGGGAGTGCTTTTGCCTTTCGACAAGAACTGGTCGGGGTTGATGGTGTATTCCTCGGAGAGGTCGAAAGTGGCGGTGTCGCCCTCGAGGGGAAGTCCCATCAGGCGGCGCGGGGCCAGCGACATCAGCTCCACCAGTCTGTCAAACGAAATCACATCTTTTTTTACTAAATAGGTATATAGCAAGGGGAAGGCGGTTTCCAATCCGACGATGCCGAAGGCGCTTTTTTCCAGTCCGCGGCTTTTCTCCTCGGCGGAGTGGGGTGCGTGGTCGGTGGCGATGCAGTCGATGGTGCCGTCCTGAATGCCGGCGATCAGGGCCTGTTGGTCCGCACAGGTGCGGAGAGGCGGGTTCATCTTCCAGCGGCCGTCTTCTTGCAGGTCATCTTCGGTAAGGAGCAGGTAGTGGGGTGCGGTTTCGCAGGTCACGGGCAGTTTTTTGCGTTTGGCTTCGCGCACCAGCTCCACACTCTCCTTCGTTGAGATATGGCATATATGAAAACGACATCCTGTCTGTTCTACCAGATGGATGTCGCGTTCAATTTCTTTCCATTCGCTTTCGGGACAAATGCCACGATGTTGGTGTTTTTTGGAATACTCGCCCTCGTTGATGTAGCCACCATTTAAAAGGCTTTCAACTTCGCAATGCGCTGCCAACAGTTTCTTTACTGAATGGCAACGCTTCATTGCTTCCCACATCAGCCTCTCTTCCTGAACGCCTTTGCCGTCGTCGGAGAAGGCTGTTACGAACGGGGCCAAGGCATCGAAGTCAACCAGCTCCTTGCCTTTTTCGCCGATGGTTATGGAAGCGTAGGGATGCACGCGCACGGCGGCATCTCTTTCAATGATGTCCAACTCTGCTTGCAGATGTTCAATATTGTCAGGAACGGGATTCAAATTCGGCATTGGGAAGAGGTCGCTGTAGCCGGCTGCGGCTGCGGCGCGCGTTCCTGCAAAAATCGTCTCTTTATATGAAAAACCCGGCTCTCGGAGGTGTACATGCACATCCACCAGCGCGGGAATTGTGATCAAACAATTATCTGTTTTCATCTTGCCGAAATGCGCTGCAAAAGTACTGCTTTTTTTTATTCCTTGAATAGCACTTGATATTTAATTATTAACTTTTTTCAACTGACATTTTGTCATTAATTGGACAACAAACTGACAGATTTGTGTAAAAACGCCGTTTTGGCACGATGGTTGCACTAAAAGGCTCGGTTTTGCGAGAGCAAGGCCGGCAAATGGATTATTAACAATTAAAATTTATAGATTATGTCAAAGATTATTGGAATCGACTTAGGAACAACCAACTCATGCGTAGCCGTTATGGAAGGCAGCGAACCGGTGGTCATCCCGAACGCAGAAGGGAAGAGAACCACTCCGTCCATCGTGGCATTCGTCGGCAACAACGAGCGTAAAATCGGTGATCCCGCCAAACGTCAGGCCATCACCAATCCCACCAAGACCATCTATTCAATCAAACGTTTCATGGGCGAAACCTACGACCTCGTCAGCAATGAAGTGAGCCGTATGCCCTACAAAGTGGAGAAATCGGGCAACCTGCCGAAAATCGTCATTGACGATCGCAGCTACACCCCGCAGGAAATCTCCGCTATGATTCTTCAAAAGATGAAGAAGACCGCCGAAGATTACCTCGGCACCGAAGTGACGGAGGCTGTCATCACCGTTCCGGCATACTTCAGCGACTCGCAGCGTCAAGCCACGAAGGAAGCCGGCGAGATTGCCGGACTGAAGGTTCGCCGTATTGTCAATGAGCCCACCGCAGCCGCGTTGGCTTACGGTCTGGACAAGAAGAAATCCGATGCACGCGTGGCCGTCTTCGACCTCGGCGGCGGTACTTTCGATATCTCCATCCTCGAACTCGGCGATGGTGTCTTCGAAGTGAAATCCACCAACGGCAACACCCACCTCGGCGGCGACGACTTCGACCAAGCCATCATCGACTGGCTGGCGGAAGAGTTCATGAAGGATTACAATGTGGATTTGCGTAAGGATGCCATGGCGCTGCAACGTCTGAAAGAGGCTGCAGAAAAAGCCAAGATCGAGCTCTCAAGCTCCACCACCACCGAAATCAATCTGCCGTACATCATGCCGATTGACGGTGTTCCGCAACACTTGGTTAGAACGCTGAGCCGTGCTCAATTCGAGCAATTGACCGACAAATACATCCAGGCCACTTTGGAACCTTGCCGCAAGGCTTTGGCCGATGCCGGTCTGAGTACCTCTGACATCGACGAAGTCATCCTCGTCGGCGGTTCCACCCGTATTCCGGCCATCCAGAACATCGTTGAGAAATTCTTCGGCAAAGCCCCTTCGAAGGGCGTCAACCCTGACGAAGTGGTGGCTATCGGCGCTGCTATTCAAGGCGGCGTGCTCACCGGCGAAATCCACGACGTGGTCCTCTTGGATGTCACCCCGCTTTCACTGGGTATTGAAACCCTCGGCGGCGTAATGACCAAGTTGATTGACGCCAACACCACCATCCCGACCAAGAAGAGCGAGACTTTCTCCACGGCTTCCGACAACCAGCCGGCCGTCACCATCAACGTGCTGCAAGGCGAACGTCCGATGGCCCGCGACAACAAGCAAGTCGGCCAGTTCAACCTCGACGGCATCATGCCCGCCCCGCGTGGCGTCCCGCAAATCGAAGTCACCTTCGACATCGACTCCAACGGCATCCTGAAGGTCAGCGCCATCGACAAGGCCACTGGCAAGGAGCAGCACATCACCATTACCGCCTCCTCTGGCTTGAGCAAGGAAGAAATCGAGCGTATGAAGGCTGAAGCCACCGCCAATGCCGACGCCGACAAGAAGGCAAGGGAGGAAATCGACAAACTCAACCAAGCCGACTCCATGGTGTTCAACACCGAAAAACAACTCAAGGAACTCGGCGACAAGATTCCGGCTGACAAGAAGAGTGCCATTGAAGAGGCCTGCAAACGCCTGAAAGAGGCTCACGACCAGAAGAACATCGCCGCGATTGACACCGCCTTGAACGATTTGA
Source organism: uncultured Bacteroidales bacterium (assembly GCA_900321845.1). Classification (GTDB taxonomy): domain Bacteria; phylum Bacteroidota; class Bacteroidia; order Bacteroidales; family WCHB1-69; genus UBA1756. Next base: position 4,802 of record ONXT01000194.1, read on the forward strand.
CCAACGCTTGGCAGGCCGCCTCACAGAACATGTACCAACAGGCCGGTGCCGGCCAGCAGGGTGCGGGTGGCAACCCCTTCGGCGGACAACAAGGACCTACCGGCGGTGCAACCGGCAACGGCGGCGCCAACGGCAACAACCCGAAGGATCCAGACGTCACAGACGTGGACTTTGAGGAGGTAAAGTAACAGACTATAATCACCGATTTCAAACGGGTGCTGGATGTCTTTCAGCACCCGTTTTTTTATTGCTTTCCGAACCTGAAGTATTTGGAAAACCAAGCAATTGTGTGGTACAAGGTATGGACTTGTATCACACATTTTCATTTTTGAGGAAACGGATTTTGCCCGAAAAATGTCGGGAAGTTTGTACCATATTTGTACCGGAATATCTTTAACGACAAAGTGGATTATCTTGAAGTTAAAATATTGACAATCACCCAATGGGGAAAAGTAAACTACAAATACCAAAAGTCTGCAAATATTGTGGAAGCACCTTCTTGGCCAAGACGGTCAAGACAGGGTATTGTAGCCATCAGTGTGCTTCGTCTGCATCTAACGATAGAAAAAAATTGGTGCGAAGACAAAAGGTGTTGGATAAAATCAAGGCGTCTGGAACAAACTACATCACAATTACCGAGGCTCTGAAAATCTTTACTACATCACGTAACACTGTCTTAAGATTAGTCCGTTCCAAAAATATCCGATGTTTCAAGACAAGTCCCAAACGGTTGTTTGTTTCCGTAAAAGGTCTGGAAACATTTTTCCCATTGAGAGACAAACCTGTTGTTGCAGCACCCATATCATCACAATTGTTCGATATGAACCCAAAGAATTGTAAATAGACACGTTAACATACACCAAAGTGCCATTCAAAAGTATGGCACTTTGGAAACTGCAAAAATACAAAAA
>ONXT01000060.1 GCA_900321845.1 uncultured Bacteroidales bacterium
CTTTGCCAGGGCAACTATTCAATCGCGCCGACATCATCCGCTCCCAACAAGTCCTACTTTCCCTCGGCTACTTCAACCAAGAGAAGATGGACGTGCGCCCCACACCGAACGAGGCAGATGGAACCGTTGACATCGAGTATGTGGTGGAAGAGACCTCCTCCGACCAGTTCGAACTTTCCGCCGGCTACGGCGCCACCGGTTTGGTACTCAGCGCGGGGATTTCCTTCAACAATTTCTCTTTCAAGAAGTTATTCAAGAAGGATGCTTGGAAACCCATCCCCTCCGGCGACGGACAAAAGCTGTCGCTCAAAATCTCCACCAACGCCGTATGGTATCAGTCCTATAGCATTTCGTTCGTCGAACCATGGCTCGGCGGCAAAAAGCCCAACACCCTCTCCGCATCCGTCTATTACCAGAAGCAAACCAACGGCTACACCAAAAAGAACGACGCCTATGCCGCCATCGACATCATGGGCGCGAACCTCACCTTTGCCAAGAAACTCAAGTGGCCCGACGACTATTTCCAACTCTCGCACAGCATCATCTACCAATACTACCGCGTGAACAATTACGGTAGTATCTTCATCTTCAGCAACGGCTACGCAAACAACATCAGCTACAAGTTCACGATCCAGCGCAACTCGGTCAGCGCCCCGATCTATCCCCGCGATGGTTCCGAAATCACCTTCTCGGTTCAGGCGACACCGCCCTACTCCCTCTTCACGAAAAAAGATTACACCACTGCCACCGATCAGGAAAAGTACAAGTTCCTTGAATTCCACAAATGGAAATTCAATGTTTCATGGTTTACGAAAATCGTTGACAACATGGTACTTAACGTAAGATTGAAGACCGGTTTCATCGGTTGGTACAACAAGAACATCGGCGCGCCCCCGTTTGAGCGCTTCTATCTGGGCGGCGACGGGCTCTCCAGCTGGGCTCTCGACGGCCGCGAAATCATCGGCATGCGCGGTTACGACGACAGCGCCCTGACCCCCATGCAAAACGGCGAATATGTGGGTGGCACCATCTTCAACAAATTCACAGCCGAACTCCGCTACCCCATCACGCTCAACCCCAGCGCCACCATTTATGTACTCGGCTTCTTGGAAGCTGGTAACTCATGGCTCGACAAACGCAAGTACACCCCCTTCAACCTCTATAAATCAGCTGGTCTCGGCATCCGAATCTACCTGCCCATGTTCGGTCTGCTCGGCTTCGACTGGGGCTACGGCTTCGACCCCGTGCCCGGACAGAAAGACGCCGCCGGCAGCCGCTTCCACATCTCCATCAACCAATCAATTGACTAATGAAAAAATTTCGGGCAGATGAATGCATGACCCTACGACATCACTAATAATAGACTAAGAACCAAACCATCCTGACTGGGATTAATAAATCTTAAAAAGTCCATTGCTGTAAAATATAAAAAGGAAAAAAACGTTAGCATACACAAAAAAAGCAGAACTATGAAAAAATTATTAGCCATTGTATTGATTGCGTTCATGACGCTGCCACTATTCGGGCAGAAATACGCCTATATCGACTCCGAGTACATTTTGAGCAACATGCCCGATTACGTAGAGGCGCAGGCCGAATTGGACCGCATCGCTGCTGAATGGCAGAAAGAGATTGAAAAACAATTCAGCAGCATCGACTCGATGTATAAGAAATATCAGGTTGAAGCCATCACACTGCCCGATAACATGAAAAAAAGACGCGAGGACGCCATCATTGCAGCTGAACAAGCTGCCAAGGACTTGCAAAAGAAACGTTTCGGCAAGGACGGTGATTTGTTCAAGAAAAGGGAAGAGCTGGTGAAGCCCATCCAAGACCGCGTTTTCACCGCCATTGACGAATACGCCAAGGAAAAAGGCTATGCCTTCGTTTTCGATGTCGCCGGTGCCATGACCATCATCTATGCCGATCCGAAATGGGACATCAACGACCAGATCATGCAAAAACTCGGCGTCACCGCCAAGGACGATGCGGAAGATGATGATTAATAGTTAAGAACTGAAAACACAGAACTACAATAATTATATTATGAAAAGAACATTTTTACTGTTGATTGCTATCTTGCTGGTAGGGACAACGAGCGTGAAAGCACAGAAGTACGGACATTTAAACGGACAGGAAATCATGATGCAGATTCCGGGAATCGACTCGCTGCAAATCAAGTTGGACGCATTCCAGAAAGAGTTACAGGCGACTGGCGAAGCCATGCTTCAAGAGTTTCAAGCCAAAAAAGACCTTTTTGACAAACAAGCCGGCACAATGTCCGCTTCCGTCAGAAAAGTGAAAGAGAACGAACTGCTCAGCCTCCAAAACAACATCCTTGAATTCCAGGAGAGTGCACAACAAGACTTGGAAAACAAGCAGTTGGAGCTCCAACAGCCCTTCCTTGATAAATTAACCAAGGCGATTGCCGACGTTGCCAAGGAAAACGGCTACACCTACATCTTCGATGAGCGGATGCTGCTCTACTCCGAAGGAGGCGACAATGTGAGTGTTCTCGTGAAGAAGAAACTCGGCATCAAGTAATTAGCAGACTCCAAAACCTGATGAAATGAAAAGATTTTTTACCATCCTCATTTTAGCGGTCCTTTGCAGTCTGCCCAATCTGACCTCCGCCCAAAAGGCGAAGTTCGGTCACTGCGACTACAACGCGATCATGCAGGCCATCCCCGGATACGACACGATTCAGACC
>ONXT01000057.1 GCA_900321845.1 uncultured Bacteroidales bacterium
CCCATTTCTGCTGCGGGATGGTCTCCAGTAGGTACTCGTACATAAGGCGACTGTCGGTTTTGAGGTGGATGATGCCTTTGTCGCCCCAGATTTTGCGGTAGCGCGCCACAAACTCGGGCGATACCAGCCGGTGGCTCGGCTTCTTGGGCTGCGGGTCGGGAAAGGTGACCCATATCTCGCTCACTTCGCCGGGGCCGAAGAAGTACTCAATCTCGTCAATCTGCGCCCGGATGAAGGCCGCGTTGTGGATGTCCTGTTCGATGCCGTCCTTGCAGCCGCGCCAGATGCGCGCTCCTTTGAGGTCGATGCCGATGAAATTTCGGTCCGGAAAACGCTTCGCCATCGCGATGGTGTATTCGCCGCGTCCGCAGCCCAACTCCAAGATGATGGGATTCTCGTTGCCGAAATACTCGTGCCATTTCCCCCTCATCGGAAATCCGGTGTGACGAACATCGTAATCGTCGTGTTGGAAAAGGTTTCCGAACGTCTTGTTCTCCGCGAATCGTTCCAGCTTGTGTTTTCCCATAATTTATTGATATTGATTAATTTCCACTAATTTCTTATACTTGCCTCCCAACTGCATCAATTCCTCGTGCGTACCCGCTTCCACAATCTCGCCCCCATCCATCACCACAATCCGCGAAGCGTTGCGGATGGTGGACAAACGATGTGCGATGACAATCGTGGTGCGCCCTACCATCACCTGGTCCAGCGCCCCCTGCACCAGCCTCTCCGACTCAGTGTCCATGGCGGAGGTGGCTTCGTCGAGAATCAGAATGGGCGTGTTGCGCAGCACCGCCCGCGCAATGCTGATGCGCTGACGCTGGCCGCCCGACAGACTCAACCCCCGGTCGCCAATGTTCGTCTGGAATCCGTCCGGCAGCGACATGATGAAGTCGTAGGCGTTTGCGGTTTTGGCCGCCGTCTCCACCTGTTCCAGCGTCACATTTTTCAACCCGAAGGCGATATTGTTGAAAACCGTGTCATTGAAAAGCACAATGTCTTGGGAGACAATGGAATACAGAGCACGAAGGGAGTCGATGTCGTACTCACGGATGTCGCGTCCGTCCACGCAAACGCTCCCGCTGGTCACATCATAAAAGCGGGGCAGCAAGTCCACCAGCGTTGATTTTCCCGCGCCCGACGGCCCGACCAGCGCCACCATCTCCCCTTTTCTCACCTGAAGATTGATGTGTTTCAGCACATCCGTCTGTCCATAAGCGAAAGAGACATCTTTTATATCTATCTCATTTTCAAACGATTGTATTTTTACAGGATGTTCCGCATTTTCAATCACCTCATTCGCATCCAACACTTCGTAAATGCGGTCCAACGCCGCCACGCCGCGATGATAATTGGAGAAGGCTGTGCCGATGTTTTTGGCTGGATTCACAATTTGCGAAAAAAGCGCGATATAGGTGATGAACAGCGGGGCGGAGAAAGTGGAACCGGGCTTCAGCACCAGCATCCCGCCGAAAATGAGGATGACCATCACGACCGTCACGCCCAGTACCTCGCTCAACGGGGAAGAGAGATCGGCGCGGCGATAGATTTTTTTCTGCAACCCTGCATAACTGTCGTTGTGCTTTTCGAAGACAGCCTCGGCATGTCGCTGTGCATTGAAGCCCTTGATAATGCGGAGCCCTGCAATAGTCTCTTCCACATGCGACAGGATGATTCCGAGTTTGTCTTTGGCTTCCAGCGACTGCCGGCGCAACTTGCGGCTGATTTTGGAAATCACCAGACCGGCAAGCGGCAGGAGGACCAAAGTGAACAATGTCAGTTCATAACTGATTGTAAACAAGGCGGCCAAGTAAATCGCGACGGTGACCAGCGCGGTAATCAGCATCTGGAAGGCGCTAAGCACGGTGAACTCGATTTCCTGCGTGTCATTGACGGCGCGGGAAATCACATCCCCCTTCTTCTGACCGCTGAAGTAAGCCAAAGGCAACAGCAGCACCTTATAATACATCTTGTTGCGCAAATCACGCACCACATCGCTGCGCACAGGTGCCAGCAGCCATTGGGTCAGAACCAGCATGGTATTTTTCAGGAAAAAAAGCGCGGCGACGAACAAAACAATGCCTACCAGCGACTGCTTCGGCGCGGAAACATCCACGAAAAGTGCGACAAACTGCATCAGTTTCGTGCCAATCACGCTCAAATCCTCAACATTTCCGACAAAAACCAATTTGACAAGCGGCTCAATGAGCATCATCGTCATAATGGAAAAAAGAAGGGAAATCAGATTGACAAAGACAATAAGCAGAATTTTCCATTTATATTTTGAAATAATGGAAATAAACTTATTATCAATCATTTATCATTGGAATGGCGTAAAAAAGTCGGGGTGACAAGACTCGAACTTGCGGCCTCTACGTCCCGAACGTAGCGCGCTACCAACTGCGCCACACCCCGTTGACTTTTGAGGCTGCAAAAATACATTTTTTTTCAATAACAATCCTCATTTTTGAAATTTTAATTTTAGCATCTAAATGCCTCTGACATAAACTTTTAGTCCGATACCACAATTCCTTTCAGATGAAAAGCCGATAATATTTCGGAGGAGAAAGCCTCGGAAAAGCGATTTTGAGCATGGGAAAAGAGAGGAGTTTGCGGTGGGCATCTTTCCTACTTAATTATTATGTCGCCGATAGCGTCCATCCGCCATCCAAGTCAAAGTTTTTTACTACTTTTGCGCCTCTTTTTTTAATGATCATACATTACGGGAAAATGAGAAAAAAAGTTGACTTTCTGGTTATCGGCTCCGGCATCGCAGGTCTTTGCTTTGCATTAAAAGCCGCCAATTACGGTCAGGTTTGCATGATTACCAAGGCGAACACCGACGATACTTCCACCAAATACGCGCAGGGCGGCATCGCTGCAGTGATGTACAGTCCCGACACCTACGAGAAGCACATCCACGACACGATGGTCGCCGGCGATGAACTGTCAGACCGCCACATCGTGGAAATCACCATCCGCGAATCCACCGAGCGCGTGCTCGAACTGGTGAAATGGGGTGTTGACTTCGACAAGACGCAGTCGGGCAAGTTCGCCCTCGCCAAGGAGGGCGGCCACTCCGAATTCCGCGTGCTGCACCACAAGGACATCACCGGCTACGAAATCGAACAGAAACTGGTGGCTGCCGCCCAGAAAAACCCGAACATCGAGATTTTGGACAACCACCTCGCCGTGGAAATCATCACCCAACACCACCTCGGCATCGAAGTGAACCGCCACACGCAAGGCATCACCTGC